>NZ_JAPWHT010000313.1:0-12420 GCF_027270795.1 Streptomyces sp. ActVer | reverse complement strand
CCGGGGCCCGAGCAGCCGGCGGCGCAGACCACCAGCCCCGCCGTCGCGGCGGCCAGGGCGACAGCATTGCCCCGCAGTCTCAGTTGCCGCTCCACCATCGCCTGCCAACCCCCAGCCGGGCCGTCCTCGCGCGGGCCTCCTGTCGTTCCGCTTAACGACGGGTGGAGGGTGTTGTCACGCGAGGACCCGGCTTGGGGTGGCGTTCACCCGCGGTGGGTACCGTTGTTCCCGTGGCGCATCAGGAGCAGAGCAACCCTCCGGAACATCACACGACGACGGTCGACCAAGGCCGTTTCTGCCTGGCACGCTGCACCTGCGGCTGGAGAGGCCCGGCGAGGCGGGCCCGCAGTCTGGCCCGCACGGACGCGGAGACCCACTCAACAACTCCGGTTTGAGCGTGCCCCTTCGTCCCTTGAGCCGCGCCCCCTCTTCCAGAGCCCCACCTTCTTCAGGGGCGCACTTTCAGGGGCGCGGGGAACTGCGCAGCCTTTTGGCTTTCAGGGGCGCGGGGAACTGCGCGACAAGCCCCCCACCGGACCCACAGCCATAAACGTGCACGCCGCGCAGCGCTACGCGTGCCGCAGCACCGCGAGCAGCTCGTCGACCAGGTCCTTGTCGCGCGGCTGGGTCAGCCGATGCCGCGCTCCCGTCGGCGGCAGCCAGAGGATGCGGTCGACTTCCCGGTTGGGGGCGAAGTGGCCCTCCGTCGCCTCGGCGGCCCAGTAACTGACCTGCTTGGGGCGGTCGTTGGCCATGTAGTGGAGGGTGGTGAGCCGGGGTCCGGTGGCGCACCGGTAGCCGGTCTCCTCCTCCACCTCGCGCACGGCGCCCGCGAGCGCTTCCTCGGTGCGTTTCAGCTTGCCCTTCGGATGCGACCAGTCGTCGTACTTCGGCCTGTGGACCAGGCAGATCTCCAGTTCGCCGTCGAACGGCGAGTGGCGCCACAGTACGCAGCCCGCCGCGAGCACGGGGTCTCCGTTCGTCGCGTGCACTGGGCCTCCCATCGCGTGTACGGGGCCTCCGCGGGTCACGGAGTGCCGACCGTCTCCCTCAGCCAGGCCCGCTGGAACGCGAACCTGGCCGCTTCCACCTCGTGTCGCTGGTCCGCGTGCAGCACGCCGAGCGCGTACGCCGTCGCCGGGGCGATCCGCGGGGTGCGGGCCGCGGAGGCCGCCGCGGCGGCGGCCTCGGCCGCGTCGCGGTGCCGGTCCAGGGCCTGACCCGCGGTCAACAGGCGTACGTCCACGGGGGCTTCGTCGCCGAACCGGACCTCGCACGCATAGCGGTGCAGGCGCAGCAGGAGCCGGACCTGGTGCCAGGGGGCGTCCTGGGGCTGCGGGGCCGTGTCGGCGGAGAGGCCGTGGATGAGGGCCTCCGCGTTGTAGGGGTGGCCCGCGGTGATCAGGGGCAGCCCGGCCACGGCGTCGCCGAGGCGCTCCTCCGCGGCGGCGGCCAGGGGCTTGAGGCCGGTGACGGACGCGGACGAGGTCAGCGGGACCTCGCTGGCGAGGACGGCGACGTTGTCGGCGACGGCGTGGAACCGGGAGGAGCCGAGCGCCTGCAGCGCGGCGGAGTGGGCGCGCGTCCGGGCCAGCGTCAGCTGGCGCTCCAGAAGGGCGCCCGCCTTGGCCGCTCCGACGGTCAGGGCGCCTTTCTCCGACGGGAGTTGGGCGCGAGCGCCGGGATGCGTGCCGGGATGAGCGTCGGGATCCGAGGCCTGGGCCGGGAACGCCGACGAACCCGACAGGCGGTGCAGGGCCGCCAACAGGCGTTCCAGCCGGGCCCCGTACGCGTGCTCGCGGGCCAACGTCCCCGACAGCCAGGCCAGTTCGGGGCGCATGCCCTCCGACCAGCCCTCGTCGAGGAGTGGCCGGAACGTGTGCAGCGTGCCGCTGATGCGGCGGGCCGAGCGGCGCAGGGCGCGCGCCGCGTCCACGGCCTCCTCCGTCCCGTTCGTCGCCGTCGCACCGCCGGTCTCGCGGTGCTGGCGCAGCGCGCGGAGGAACTCCGTGGCCTGGGCCTGGAGGTAGGCCGCCAGGGTGTCCCCGGCCACGGGTCCGGCCGTGGGGTCAAGGTGTTGCTGTGCCACGCCGGCGCCTCCGGGCGTCTATGAGCATCTCCTGGACGTTGCGCAGCGGCTGGCCGTCGGCGTCGGTCGCGTGCCGGGTCCATTCGCCGTCGGGGCCGAGGTGCCAAGAGGAAGTGGTGTCGGACATGCCGGTCTCGAACAGCCGGTTGAGGGCTGCCCGGTGAGCGGGGTCGGTGATCCTGACCAGGGCTTCGATACGGCGGTCGAGGTTGCGGTGCATCATGTCGGCGCTGCCGATCCACACCTCGGGCTCGCCTCCGTTGCCGAAGCCGAAGACCCGGGAGTGTTCGAGGAAGCGGCCGAGGACGGACCGTACGCGTATGTTCTCGGACAGGCCCGGGACTCCCGGTCGTACGGCGCAGATTCCGCGCACCCACACGTCCACCGGCACGCCTGCCTCGGACGCGCGGTAGAGGGAGTCGATGAGTGCCTCGTCCACCATGGAGTTGACCTTGATGCGGACGTAGGCGGGACGTCCGGCACGGTGGTGCTGGACCTCCTTGTTGATACGGGCGATCAGGCCGTCGCGCAGGGACTTGGGCGCGACGAGCAGCCGGCGGTAGGTCTCGCGGCGGGAGTAGCCGGAGAGCCGGTTGAAGAGGTCCGAGAGGTCCGCGCCGACCTGTGGGTCCGCGGTCAGAAGTCCCAGGTCCTCGTACAGCCGGGCGGTCTTCGGGTGGTAGTTGCCCGTGCCGACGTGGCAGTAGCGGCGGAGGGTCTCGCCCTCCTGGCGCACGACGAGGGACAGCTTGCAGTGGGTCTTGAGGCCGACGAGGCCGTAGACCACATGGCAGCCCGCCTCCTCCAGCTTCTTCGCCCACTTGATGTTGGCCTGCTCGTCGAAGCGGGCCTTGAGCTCGACCAGGACCAGCACCTGCTTGCCGGACTCGGCGGCCTCGATGAGCGCGTCGACTATCGGGGAGTCGCCGGAGGTCCGGTACAGGGTCTGCTTGATGGCGAGGACGTCCGGGTCCTCGGCCGCCTGCTCCAGGAAGGCCTGGACGGAGGTGGAGAAGGAGTCGTACGGGTGGTGGAGGAGTACGTCCCGCTCCCTGAGTGCCGCGAAGATGTCCGGCGCCGAGGCCGACTCGACCTCCGCGAGGTCGCGGTGGGTACCCGCGATGAACTTCGGGAACTTCAGCTCGGGCCGGTCGAGCTTGCCGATGCCGAAGAGACCGGTGAGGTCCAGAGGGCCCGGCAGCGGGTACACCTCGGCCTCGGTGATCTTCAACTCCCGTACCAGCAGGTCGAGTACGTACCGGTCGATGGACTCCTCGACCTCCAGGCGCACCGGCGGTCCGAGGCGGCGCCGCATGAGTTCCTTCTCCAGGGCCTGGAGAAGGCTCTCGGTGTCGTCCTCCTCGACCTCCAGGTCCTCGTTCCGGGTGACGCGGAACGTGTGGTGCTCAAGCACCTCCATGCCCGGGAAGAGCTCCTCCAGGTGGGCCGCGATGACGTCCTCGATGGGGACGTAGCGGGCCGGGGAGGCCTCCAGGAAGCGGGAGAGCAGCGGCGGGACCTTGACGCGCGCGAAGTGGCGGTGGCCGGAGACCGGGTTCCGTACGACCACGGCCAGGTTCAGCGACAGGCCGGAGATGTACGGGAAGGGGTGCGCGGGGTCGACCGCCAGCGGGGTCAGCACCGGGAAGATCTGGTGGCGGAAGAGCGTGAAGAGGCGGGCCTGCTCCTTCTCGGTCAGCTCGCTCCAGCGGACGAGGTGGATGCCCTCCTCGGCGAGCTGGGGGGCCACGTCCTCCTGGTAGCAGGCAGCGTGCCGGGCCATGAGCTCGCGGGAGCGGGCCCAGATCATCTCCAGCACCTCACGGGGCTGCAGACCCGAGGCGGAGCGGGTGGCCACGCCGGTGTGGATGCGGCGCTTCAGGCCGGCCACGCGGACCATGAAGAACTCGTCCAGGTTGCTGGCGAAGATCGCCAGGAAATTCGCCCGTTCGAGGAGCGGCGTGTTCGGATCCTCGGCGAGTTCGAGGACCCGTTCGTTGAACGCGAGCCAGCTGCGCTCCCGGTCGAGGAACCTGCCCTGGGGAAGCTGGACGCCGTCCTGCACCGTGTCCTCGTACGCGTCGAGGTCGGCGTCGAGGTCGGGCTCCAGGTCGGAGACGTTCGCCGCCACCGTGTGCGGGCGGTGCGCGGCTATGGAGCCGACGGACGGCTGCGGGTGCTGGACCTGTGCGCTGGCATTGGGCTGACTCATGAACCCATTCTTCCGCGCCGGGGCCGAAACGGGCGCGTCGGAGAGGGCGGGCGGGAGCTGTGCGGGGATGTGCGGGCTTCCGTTCTCCCTCACGGACGAGGGCTCGTGCTCCGGCGGAGGCGAGGGCTCGGGCGCGGCGGGGTTCATTGCCTGAGCGTCGCAAGCCCGTCTGAATGACCGGTTACGGCGACATGACGTGCGGGATAGCGGGGGGCGGCTCTGAGGGGCCGCGCCCCGTGGAAGGGGCTTCGCCCCTTAGGGGCGCGGGGAACTGCGCGACCAGCCACACACGACCGGCTCGGACATCCAACCGCTCAGCCCGTACGGCGCCGAAGCACCCAGAATGCCCCTCCCGTGGCAAGAACGGCGACCCCGAGAACAATCCCGGTCTCCACCAGATGCATCGGCCAGTAGTGGGACTGGGGGTGAAAACGACCGGTCCCGTCCCCGATCTGCCACACGTCCTCGGACATCTCGACCCCCTTGCCAGGGGCAGGCGTAACCGCAGGCCAGAGATCCTCGCGGTACTTCTCCAGGTTGTGGTTGATCAGGTACATCACCCCGCAGGCGATCCCCAGCGCGGGCAGCGACCGCCGCAGCACGACCCCGGCGAGCGCGCCCACGCCCAGCCCGCACAACCCGTACGCCACCAGGGCGGGCCCCCGCGCGGCGAACACGTCGTTGAAGGTCCAGTCGTCGCCCATCAGGTCCCGGTTGGCCGCCCACGCCCACCGGAACACGAACACGAACACCGTGCCGCCGGCCACCAGCAGCACCGCCGGAACGGCGAGCGTGGCGGCCAGCCACCGCGTCGGCGAGACGGACTGCGTCCAGGCGAGCTGCGCGGTGCCGTTCTCCAGCTCGCGCCCGATCAGAGCGCCGGCGGTGAACGCGGCCACGGCGAAGAAGCTGTAGTAGACGAGGGTGGAGGCCCAGCCGATGGTGCTGCTGTAGTCGGTCAGGTTCTGGATCCGGCACAGGCCGCCGGTCCGTCCGCACGCGGCAATCCGGTCCCGTACGGAGTCCGCGGTGATCTCGACCTCCCACACCAGCGTGCCGACGGCGGCCAGCATGAGGGCGCCCCACACCACGAGCGCCGCGCGGTGCAGCCGCAGCACGGCCCACGGCAGCCCCTTGACCGGCCCGCCGGGCGGCACTCCGGGGGTCTCGGCTGTCCCCTTCACGGCGAAGGCACTCATACGGCGACTCCTTCTGTGGCGGTACGGCGGCGGAGCAGGACGAACGCGGCGGTGACCGCGAGGGCGGCGACGGCCAGCACGACGCCGGTCTCGGCGAGCTGGAGCGGCCAGAAGTGGGACTTCGGGTGGTACGTGGTCCAGAAGTCGCTGATACCGGCGTCGGTCATGCAGCGCTTGAGGTCGGCCGGGCCGTCGGAATCGGTGCAGGCCAGGTTGTTGCCGATGCGGGTGCCCTCGGTGGTGATCACGCCGCGTTCGAGGTCGAGAGCCTCCGACGGCAGGCCCGGGATCTTGGTATCGGTGGCGGTGACCGTGGGCCACAGGCTCACGCGGTACTCGTTGCCCAGGTAGAACACGGGCAGCAGGGCGGCGAAGGCAAAGCCCAGGGCGGGCAGCGCGCGGCCGACGACCAGGCCCGCCAGGGCGCCGAGGGCCAGACCGCACAGGGCGTACGCGAGCGTGACGGTCCCGTTCGCGTGGAAGGTGTTCTCGTCGTACCAGTCCGCCCCGAGCAGTTCCGCGCCGCGGTTCCACATCAGGCGGTGCAGCGGGACCAGTACGGCCGAGCCCGCGGTGATGAGCAGCGCGGGCACGGCGAGTTTCGCGGCGAGCCAGCGGGTGGGGGAGACGGACTGGGTCCAGGCGAGCTGCGCGGTGCCGGTCTCCAACTCACGGGCGATGAGGGCCGCGCCCGCCCATGCGGCGACGAGGAAGGGGAGGTACGTGACGGCGAGGGTGCTGTACGACACGACCGTGTCATACCTGATGAACGCGGGGCCGCCGGGGAAGTGGCAGGCCTCCACGCTCTTGCGGCACCGCTCCCGGAAGTCCGTGTCGGCGGCCTCGAAGCCCGGACCGTACGCCCAGAGCATCGCCGCCGCGAGGGCCGCGACGAGCAGCAGCCAGATCCACAGTGCCGACCGGTGCAGGCGCAGCACGGACAGGGCGAGGCCGCGGCCGACGCCCGGGGAGGCGCTGGAGGAGGTGTCGGTGGAGGTGAGGAGAGTCGTCATGCGCGCGCGTTCTCCTCGTTCTCCTGGTCTTCTCCGGTCTCTCCGGGCTTGCCGCTCTCTTCGGTCTCTTCGGCCGCTTCCGCCTCGCTCCCGCTCTTCTCCTCGCCCGCTTCGGTGTCCTCGGTGAACAGGTCGGGTGCCTTCGGGTTGCGCAGATGGGCCAGGAGCAGCTCCTCCAGGGAGGGCGCTGCCGTCTGCCAGTCGTCGGACAGTGGGCCGTCCGGGCGGATCAGGGCGGTGAGCTGCCGGCCCGTGTCGCGGGACTCGACGACGGTGTGGCCGGTGAGGTCGCGCGCCGGGCCGGTGACCAGGGTGTGCGCCGCGAGCAGCTCTTCGGGGTCGCCGCCTAGCCGGATCCGGCCGCCGCCCATGAGGAGCAGGTGGTCGCAGACGCCCTCCAGCTCGGCGACGACGTGCGAGGACATCACGATCGTCGTGCCGTGCTCGGCGGCCTCGCCCAGCAGCGCACCGAGGAGTTCGCGCCGGGCCAGCGGGTCCAGGTCGGCCATCGGCTCGTCCAGCAGCATCAGTTCGGGCCGCTTGCCGAAGGCCAGGGCGAGGGCGACGCGGGTGCGCTGGCCGCCGGAGAGGGAGCGGATCCTCGCGGTGGGGTCGAGGGCGCCGTCCCGGGCCTGCCCAGTGGGGTGTCCGTACGCGATGCGTTCCGCGGCCGGCCGGTCCCAGCGGGCGCGGTTCAGCTCGGCGCCGAGGCGGAGCGTGGCGGCGACCGTGAGCTGGGGCGGCAGCGGTTTGCCCTGGCCGACGTACGCGAAGCGCTCGCGGGCCGCGGCGGGGCTGGTGCCGAGGACGGTCAGGGTGCCCTCGGTGGGGCGTAT
Organism: Streptomyces sp. ActVer; assembly: GCF_027270795.1. Lineage (NCBI taxonomy): Bacteria > Bacillati > Actinomycetota > Actinomycetes > Kitasatosporales > Streptomycetaceae > Streptomyces > Streptomyces sp. ActVer. The sequence continues at coordinate 5,071 of NZ_JAPWHT010000313.1, read as the reverse complement.
CAGACCGGCCGCCAGTTGCAGGAGGGTCGACTTGCCCGCGCCGTTCGGGCCGACCAGGGCGCAGATCCGCCCGGCCGGCAGCCGGAAGGAGCAGTCCCGCAGCACATGGCCGCGTCGGCGCCGATACCGCTTGCCCAGCCCGACCGCTGTCAGCGCGGTCCCTTCCCCGACCCTGTTCATCGCTCCCCCTCAGGGCATTTCTCGTCCAGTGCGGAGGCGAAGAGCGCGCTGATGTCCTCGCGCTCCAGGCCTTCCTTGCGTGCCTCGTCCAGCCAGGCGGTCAGCTTCGAACGCAGGGCCGTGTGGTCGGCGGGAGTGGCGCCCAGCGAGCGCCGTACGAACGTGCCGAGGCCGCGTCTGGCCTCGACCAGGCCCTCGCGCTCCAGCTCGCGGTAGGCCTTCAGGACGGTGTTCGGATTGATCGCGGTGGCCTCCACGACCTCACGGGCCGTGGGGAGCTTGTCGCCCGGTTCGAGGACGCCAAGACGCAGGGCCTGCTTGGTCTGCTGGACGATCTGGACGTACGTGGCGACACCGCTGCGCCGGTCGATGCGGTACTCGACCACAACCGACCACCACCCTTTCACTAATTGAGTAGTGAAAGGGTGGTGGATGGTCGGGGGCCTGTCAAGGTGAATGCCGGGTTCCGGAAACTTCTCGCGGAAGCGTGAACCGATCTGTGGGGCTCGTGCGATGAGGGGGTGTGAGGGAAACGAGAAGCGACGGGGATCTGCTGCGGGCCATCGCGGCGGACGGTGACCGGCGCGCCTTCGAAGAGCTGTACCGGCGGTACGCGCCGTGGCTCGGAGCACGGCTGCGCGGACGGTGCGCGGACGCGGGGATCGTCGACGACGTCGTACAGGAGACGTTCCTCGCGGTCTGGCGCGGCAGTGCCCGCTACCGCGAGGAGGGTGCCAGCTCGGACGCTGCCGGATGGCTGTGGCGCATCGGCTCGCGGCGGCTGATCGACGCGCTGCGCGGCGACGGCGCCAGGGGCCGGCTGCGGCAGGCGCTCTCGCGGCTGCGGCACCGGGACGAGGCGTCCGCGGAGGAGCGCGTGCTCGCGGGGGTGGAGCACGGGGACCTCGCGGGTGCCCTGGTCCGGCTGTCGCCGGAGTTGCGGGCGGTCCTCCAGGCCACGGTCATCGACGGGCTGACCACCAGGGAGGCGGCCGTCCTGCTCGGCATCCCGCCGGGGACGGTCAAGACACGGGCCCTCAGGGCCCGCAAGCAGCTGCGGGAGGAGTTGGCATGAGCAGCGACACGAACGACACGAACGCGGACGGCACGAGCGACGCGGACGGCATGGACAGCACGAACGGTATGACCTGGCACGTCGCGGAGGACGACCTCCGGGCGTACGCACGGGGCGAGTTGGCGGCGCCGATGCTCTGGTCGGCCGACACCCACCTCCTCGCCTGCGCGCGCTGCCGGGCACAGCTCGCCGAGGTGAGCGACCCGGTCGCCCTGGACGCGGGATGGGAGCGCCTCGACGCCGAACTGGACGTACCGCGACCGGGGTTCATGGAGTCGCTGCTCGTCCGGATGGGCGTGGCCGACCACACCGCCCGGCTGCTCGCCGCGACGCCGGTGCTGCGCCGGTCGTGGCTGGGCGCGGTCGTCGCCGTACTGGTCATCACGGTGATCGCCGCCAACGCCGCCCGGACGCCCGAGTCCCCGGCGATGTTCCTCGCCCTCGCCCCGCTGCTGCCCCTCGCCGGGGTCGCGCTGTCGTACGGGCCGGTGCTCGACCCGACGTACGAGATGGCCGTGGTGTCGCCGACGCACGGGTTCCGGCTGCTGCTGATCCGCACGGTTCCCGTGCTGGCCGTCGCGCTCGCCCTGAACGGCCTCGCGACCCTCGCGCTTCCCTCGTACGGACTGCGGGCCCTGGCCTGGCTGCTGCCCGCGCTCGCGCTCACCGCGACGGGGCTCGCGCTGACGCCCCGGCTCGGCCCGGTCCTCGCGCCCGGCCTGGTCGGCGGAACGTGGGTCGCCCTGCTGCTGGTCGCGCAGCGGACGACCGAGGAGACCCTCGCGCCCTACACCGCGGCGGGGCAGGGCATCGCGGCCGCGGTCGCCGCACTCGCCGCCGGGCTCTTCTACCTCGGCCGCGACCGATTCGACTCGACCTCCGCGCACACACCGTTCGCGGGCTACACGGACGGAGGTGCCGCGTGATGTCCGACGCCACGCGCAGGAGGCTCAAGCTGCTCAAGGCCGGGCTGCTGATGACCGCTTCGGTCGTCCTGCGAGTCCTCCACTTCATCGCCGTCCTGCTCCCGAAGAGTTCCGGCAACCGCAGTTCCTCCTCTTCCTCTTCTTACGACGGGGGCGGCGAGTGAGGGTCACCGCCCTCCCTCCGGCGCCGGTGCCGCATCCCGGCCGCCACCTCCCCCTCCACCCGCCTTCGCTCTCTTCCACAGGAGTCACGCATGTCTGACCTTCCTACGACGCCGACGGTGTCCGCCTCCGGGCTGACCCTCCGCTACGGCGGAACGGCCGCGCTCGACGACGTGTCGGTGCGGCTCGGCGAGGGCGTCACCGGGCTGCTCGGTCCCAACGGGGCGGGAAAGACGACCCTGTTGAGGGTCCTGGCCACCGCCGTGCCCCCGGACAAGGGGGCGTTCACGGTGCTCGGCAACGACCCGGGCACGACCGCCGGACGGCAGGAGGTGCGGCGCGCGCTGGGCTATCTGCCGCAGGCGCCCGGCTTCCACCCGGACTTCACGGCCTTCGAGTTCGTCGACTACGTGGCGATCCTCAAGGAGCTGACGGACCGCACCGCCCGGCACCGCGAGGTGCGGCGGGTCCTGGACGACGTCGCGCTGTCCGACGTACGGGGCAAGCGCATCAAGAGGCTCTCCGGCGGGATGCGCCAGCGGGTCGCGCTGGCCGCCGCCCTCGTCGGCGACCCCGGTTTCCTGGTCCTCGACGAGCCGACCGTCGGCCTCGACCCCGAACAGCGCATGCGCTTCCGGGAGTTGATCGCCCGGGCGGGAGAGGGGCGGACCGTGCTGCTCTCCACCCACCAGACCGAGGACGTCGCGATGCTCTGCCACCGCGTGATCGTCATGGTCCGCGGCCGCGTCCGCTTCGACGGCACCCCGGCCGAACTGACCGCACGGGCGGCGGGCCGGGTGTGGAGCAGCACCGAACGCGACCCGGGCGCGTGGGCCGGATGGCGCACCGGTACGGGCTCCTTCCGCAACGTCGGCGAGCCCCCCGAGGGCGCCGACCTCGTCGAACCGACCCTGGAGGACGGCTACTTGCTCACCCTCGACGGAGAGGCCTCGGAGGTGGCGGCCGCATGAGCACCGTTCTCGAGACACCCGCCCGGGCCGTCGAGCCCGCGCACCCGTCACGCTCCTGGGCACCCGTGTTCGCCCTCGCCCGCTTCGAGGCGCGCGAGCTGCGCATGACCGTCTCCTTCCTCGGCGTCGCGGCCCTGTACATCGCCTGGATCGTGTGGCAGGTCACGCAGCGCCAGGGCGACTACCCGGTGCTCCAGGACGTCGACCGGGACACGCAGGGCATGCCGGTGCTCGTCGGGCTGGCCGTCATGCTGGGCGTCAACCGCGCGGTCCTGCGCTCCCGCCGGTGCGACACGGACCGCCACTTCGACGTGCTGGTGGTCGAGCCGTGGCGGCGCACGGTCGCCCACGTGCTGTCCGTCGTCCCGGCGGTGCTGTTCACGGCGGTGTGTGTCGGCGTCCAGTTCACCTGGGCCGCGCTCAAGCCCGGCGCGGTCGGGCACGGTTCGCCCGCCGAACTCGCCGTGGGCCCGCTGACGGTCCTGCTGTTCGGCGTGTTCGGTGTCCTCGTCGCCCGCCTGGTCCGCTCGGTCTTCGCCGCACCGCTCCTCCTGGTCCTCCTGCTCTTCGCCCTGCTCTTCGTGGCGAGCCCGTCCGGCACCGCCTGGACGAGCTGGCTGGGTCCGGTCGTCACCGAGAGCGGTGTCACCTCCTTCCCCTCCGACCTGCTGGAGCGCCCGGCCGCCTGGCACGCCCTGTACCTCGTCGGGCTCGGCCTGTCCCTGGCCGTCCTCGCGGTGCTGGTCAGCGGTGGGCGCACGACGGTCGTCAAGGCGGCGATAGCGGGGTCGGTCGCGCTGACCGTGGTGGGCGTGGTCGGCCAGTCCGCGGGCACTCCGGCCGGGTCGACACCGGCCCGCGACCGGGCGACCAACGCTCCGGAGAAGGTCCAGTCGTGTCTGAAGCACGGCCGGTCCACGTACTGCGCCTTCCCCGAGTGGACCGGCCGCACCGCCGACTGGGCCGAGGTCGTCGACCGGGTCCAGAACCTCGCGGGCGGCAGCGCCGGGGGCGAGCGGCTGACCGTACGGCAGCGCATCGACGCCACCTACGGGCTGACGTCCGACACCACGATCTCCCCGGCCACCACGCCCGGCCAGGTGACCGTCGGCACCTCCTGGGGCGGCAACCGTGTCCCCGAGTTCGCCGCCGCCGTCGCGTCCGTGCTGGTGGCGGGGAACGAGAAGGCGGGCAGCGAGGTGTGCGACGCCCGCATGGTGACGATCATGTGGCTGGCGCTGGGCGGAGAGTCCGACCCGATGACCGCGCTCCGCAACGTCCGCCTCGACGACAGCGTCTCGGGCTCCGCCATCGTCCTGTCCCCCACGGAATCCATGAGCATGAGCGCCGAACAGACCCGGATCGTGGTGGAACTGCTCAAGAAGCCCCGCTACGGCGTCGCCGGCAAGGTGAAGGCCAAGTGGACGGAGCTCACCTCGCCCAAGACGTCGACGGCGCGGGTGGCCGAACTCCTGGGAGTACCGGCCGCGGACAAGCCGGCGGACGGCGCGGAGTCGGACGGTGACTCGTGCGAGGAGTGACGGTCATGACACGCGCCCTGCTCACTCCCGTACTGCGCACGCTGCCCTGGCGCGCGCTCGCGGCCGGCGGGGCCACCGGGCTGCTGCTGGCCGGCATCCCGCGCATGCTGTCCGGCGCCCCCGACCCGTGGCTCGGCCTCCTCGCGCTGCGGGGCGCCGCGCTCGCCTTCGCGCTCGGCCTCGCGTTCCTGCTGGACGGCCCGGCCCGGCACATCA
>NZ_JAPWHT010000312.1:0-12477 GCF_027270795.1 Streptomyces sp. ActVer | reverse complement strand
CCCTTGTCCAGCGGGCACGCCAGTATCTTCAGCAACGGGTCGTCGGGGTTCATCAGTGGTCAACTCCCTTGTGGGGGGCGGGGGTTGGGGCTCCTCCGGTGGATCGTGCTGGGCCGGCGGACCGGGCTGTGCCGGCGGGTCGTGCTTGGGCATCGCCAGGAGTACGGAGACCGCCAGCGCCGTACCGCCGATGCGCAGCGCCAGCCGCAGCGGGTCCTCGGGCAGCGCCTCGCCGAACGCGAGCGTGCCGAGCACCGCGGTGAACAGACAGGTCACCGTCGTACAGACCGGCACGATCAGCGAGGCCCGGCAGCGCTGCAGAGCCGCCTGCGACATCACCAGGCCGAACGCGCCGGTGAACAGCAGGAGATACGGGTACGGGGAGCGGAGCAGATCGACCACCGCACCGCCGAGGCCGCTTGAGGTGAGGTGGCTCGACACCCCCTTGATGGCCAGCGAGCTGACCCCGTACAACAGGCCCACCGCCACGCCGTACTCGACGCCCGTGGTCGGCATGCGGTGCCGGTGGCGGGCGCGGCGCTCGGCGGACGCGTACAGCCAGACGCCCGTCGCGAGCGACGGTACGCAGACGAGCAGGATCAGCGGGGCGGGGGCGCTTCGGCTGACCGTGTCGGAGCCTTCCTTGAGGGACAGGACGACCATGAGCAGCGCGACGAGGATCGCACCGATCGCGTACCGCTCGCGGCCCGAGGTCTCCTCGCCGAGCAGCACCGAGGAGAGCAGGACGAGGATCACCAGACCGGAGACGAAGATGCCCTGCGCGGCGGCGATCGGCAGCGTGCGGTAGACGACGAGCTGCGCCCCGAAGCCGGACGCCAGGGCGAGGGAGCCGCCGATCCACAGCGGACTGCCGAGGACCAGCCGCAGCAGCTGGGCCGGCTGCCGGACGGTCACCTGGGGCATCGCCGCCAACGCCCGTTTCTCCAGCACGAATCCGGTGCTGTAGAGCACGTTCGCGAGCAGGGCCGCGGCCACCCCCCACCACATGGTCTACGTCCTTCGCGCGTGCAGGAGCAGGATCGAGGACATCGACGGCACGGCACACGCCAGCCGGTCCAGGGGCTGCATGGGCCGGGGCACGCCGTGGAAGGGCGCGCCCTTCAGCCGTACGACCTCGAAGCCCGACGCGGTCACGAACTCCCGCAGCGCGCGGGCCGTGTAGAGCCGCAGATGGCCCACGACCTCCTTGCCGGGGCGGCCGTGGATGGCGCGCAGGCTCACCTCGGAGAAGACGGGCTGGACACCGGCGAGCAGCAGTGCGCGGTTGTACCAGGCGGCCAAGTTCGGTGTGGAGAGCATGAGATGACCTCCCGGGCGGAGGATCCGGTGGATCTCGTCGAGCGCCGCGTCCGGGTCCACGAGGTGTTCGACGACCTCGCTGAACAGGACGGCGTCGGCGGAGGCGGACCTGAACGGCAGCCCGCCGTCGGTGAGTTCGCCGCGTACCGCGTACGGAAGATGGGCGTGGGCGCGTCTGAGGGCGTCCTGGGACCAGTCGACGCCGACGATGCGATGGCCGGCCAGGAGCGGCGCGGCCGTCGCGGCCGCGGAGCCGTCGCCGCAGCCGATGTCGAGGACCGTCCGCGAACCGGACGTGGCCGGGCCGAGCGCGGCGGCCAGCATCCGGGCCTGGCGCAGACTTCGGGGCGCACCGGAGGCGACCGGCACGGCCGGGTCCTCGTAGAAGTCCCGCAGTCCGTGCGGAGGTTGGCCGCCGGACGGCCGGCGGGGCGGAGCCGTGGTCATGGGGCACTCTCCGTGGCGTGTTCCGTGGCGTGCAGGTAGTGCTCGAAGAGGTCGCGGAGATGGGAGCCGTCACCGTGGCTGAGCAGCCTGCGGGACCAGCGGAACGCCACGTGCAGCCGGCCCGCGGTGGACGCGGTTGTGACTGTCAGCCCGCGCGGCATCCGGGCCGGCGCCGAGAACCACACCGCGTGCGCGCGCCCCGCCCCCTCGCCGAAGTCGAGGGCGTACGGAATGCGGCCGATGTTGCTCAGCAGCGTGGTCGACGTCCAGGGCCCGGCGGCCCTCCGCAGCCCCCGGGTGAACGCGGCCCGCCAGGCCACCGGGACCACGGGCGCCGTCAACAGGGCTGCCCCGTGACCGAGTTGGGGCCGCGGCAGCGACTTGAGCGCACGGGTGCGGTCCGCCGTGCGCCGCAGCAGGCCCGCCATGTCCGAGGCGTCCAACTCCTCCGGAGCGAAGGGGACTTCGACGAGCCGCGTGCCGTTGCCGATCGGCATGTCGGTGTCACGGGTACGGTCGTCCACCGGCATCGTGATGCGCAACGGGCGCGGCCGGGCGCCGTGTTCCCGGTTCCAGTGGGTGATCATCAGGGCGGTGGCCACCATGAGCTGGTCGTTCACGGTGTACGGGGAGCCCTTGGGCCGGCGCGGGACGCCGAACTCGGCGACGAGCATGCCGTTGCCGGGCGAGTGCTCGGGCGCGCCGTGCGCCACCCGCGCGGGCGGGGCCCAGCTGGAGGGCGCGTCGATGGCGCCAGGCGCCTCGGCCGTCGTACGGGTCGGGGGCGCCGCGGGAGAGTTGTCCCGGCCGCCGTACAGCTCGGCGGCGGTGGCGAGGACCCGCAGACAGGCCGGGCCGTCGAGGGCGGTGTGGTTGATGGTGACGAAGAGGACCGTGTCGTCGGCCTCCGGATCGAGGACGACCTCAAGGCGGATCGGCGGCGAGGCCGACAGCGGCGGGGCGTCCTGGAGAGCCCGGTCGCGGGCGTGCTTCAGGGCGTCCCGGTCCGGCGGCGGGAACAGGACGACCTCCACGTCCGCGTCCGGGGTGAGCTCCCACTCGTAGCGCCGCCCGTACCAGGGGCGCCGCGCCTCGCGCATCAGGATGCGGGGATGGCGGTGCAGGGCCCCGGTGAACGCCCTCCGCAGCCGGTCCGGGTCGAGACGGCCCGGCAGATGCACCTCGATGTGGACGGTCTCCGGCTCCTCCTCCTGGAGGCAGTGCCGGGCGACCTCGTCCACGACGGGGAACGGGATGCGGGCGGGCGGCCTTACGGGGCCGTCCGTGCCGTCGCGTGCCGGGTGGTCCAGCGTGGTCATGTGTGTTCGCCTTCCCCCGTCTCCTCGGGTCGTACCGGCCGCGTCTCCTCGGGGCGGGCCGGCCTGGCGTCCTCGGGGTCCGCGGGCCTCGCCCCTCCGGGCCGTTCCGGCCTCGGCTCCTGAGGCGGTGTCGCCTTGAACTTCGGCTTCCGGAAGCCGAACCGGGTGGTGGGCGGGTCGGGTTCCGGCTGCGCGGACCCCGGCCCGCGGGCGGAGATCGTCGGACCGGACGCCACGGTGGGGGCGGGCGGGGCCTCGGCCTCTCCGGAGGTCGGTCCGGCCGTCCCGGACACTCCGGGCATCCCGTGCTGTGCCTCGGGCGCCGGGGACGATTCGGACGCGCCCGGCCCCGCGCTCTCACCCCGCCGCCGCTGCGGCAGCGGCTCGGTCGGCGCCTCGGTGCCCGGCGCCGGTGGTGGCAGCGCGCCGGCCCTGGGGGCGCCGGGATACCCCGGCGTGGCAGGAGTGCCTGTGCCGGGAGGAGCGCTGGGTGGAGTGCCGGGAGCTCCCGGATACCCGAGAGCGCCGGCAGCCCCGAAGGCCTGACCTCCGCCGGGACCGCCGGGGCCGCCGGGACTCCGAGCCCCGTACGAGGCCCCCCCGACCGACACCAACCCGGCGAACAGCCCGATCAGCGCCAGCAGTTGGGCCGTGGGCCCGAACGCCCCCGCGCCCTCGGAGACCGGCTCCCCGGCCCCGGTCGCGGCGGCGATCCCGGCCCCCGCGAGCGCGAGGAACGCGATGGGCACCAGCAGGACGTGCCGCCGCCACGCGAGCAGCGCCAGCAGAGGCACCAGCAGCGCGAAGAACCCGGCGATCACGATCCCGACCAGCGTGAGCACGACCGTGCCCAGGATCAGACCGGGCGGCGGCGGCACCGGCGAGGGCTCGTCCGTGTTGGGCGAGTTCCGCCGGTACAGCACGAGCCCCGCGAGCAGGAGCACCGCGACACCGCCGCCGATCAGCCCGGCCTCGTACAGCGTGGACGGCTCGTACGAGAGCTTGACCGTGCCGCCCGCGCCCGCCGGGACCCGCCAGCCCTGCTGCCAGCCGTCGAGCCGTACCGGGTCGAGCTTCTTGCCGTTCAGCGTGGCCTTCCAGCCGTCGTTGAAGTTCTCGTACGTCGTCAGGTACGAGGCCGCGCCCGAGCCGACGGACACCTCGCGGCGGTCGCCGAGCCAGTCCCGGATGCCGAGTTCACGGTCGAGCGCGGTGGGCGTGGTGAGCGTGCCGCGGGTCAGCGTGACGTCGGTGACGGCGAGTGGTCCCGCGTCGCCCGCCTCGACCCGGTGCGCGCCCGAGCCGAGGGACAACTCGGGGTCTGCGCGCCCCTCCTGGCAGAGCGTCAGTTCGATGGGCCGCCGCTCGACGAGGTCCCGTACCGTGCCCTTCGCGCTGGTCTCGTACAGCTCGTCGTCGACGGCGAGCGTCGGGCCCTCGCCGCAGGGGACGTCGAAGGTGCGGTCGGACCGGGGCTGCGGGGTGCGGTACTGGTCCAGGGCCGGGATGTACGCCTCGGTGAGGCCGACCGGCAGTTGCAGGTCCTCGTCGGCGAGCGGGTTGTGGACGGTCATCGGGGCCGTCTCGGTGATGGTGATGTCGAGCCGGTCCGTGGTGATCGGATCGAAGCGGACGACACCGTTCTCGTCGACACCCGCGATCGTCGAGCCGTCCGGCGAGCTGATGTTGACCTCCGTCGGCCGGGTGGAGAGCCCGCCCGCCGGAGCCAGCACGATCTCGCCCACGGCCTGCTTGTCCGGCCAGCGCAGACGGACGGTCGGGTTGTCCCCGGCGATCCAGGCCGTGGACAGATTGCCGTCGGTGAGGTTGCGCGGCGAGAGCCCGGTGCCGAGCAGGGCCGTCGAGTCGGCGGTCGCCGTGATCCGGTTCCGCTGCTCGGGCGCGACCTTGTAGAGCAGCTCGTCGAGCTCGTCGCTCGGCACGGGGATCGCGCTCGCCTTCACCTCGTACGTGCCCGCCGACTCCGAGGTCCAGCGGCGGTGCAGCCCCGCCTCCGTGCCCGTCGGCGAGAAGCCGCCCGGGTCGGTGGCGCGGTGCAGCGAGACGACCTCGGCGGCCGCGTCGGTGCGCTCGGCGTCCGTCGGGAGCCGCAGCATGCGGGTCACCTGGACGTCGGGAATGGTGATCTCGGAGAAGCCCGCGCCGGACAGGTCGGAGCGCCGGGCCGCCGAGTCGACGATGGTGACCTTCAGCCAACTCGTCGCCCCTTCGGGGGCCTTGATGCGCTGACGCATGCCGTTGGCCTGGAGGGTGCTCGTCTCGGAGCCGCGCTCCGTCTCCACGCGCACCCGGGTCGGCGCCGACCGCACGCTGTTCTGCGGCAGCGGGGTGACCCGGATCGAGTCGGGGATCTCCGTCTTGTCCGTGAAGCCGATCCGCAGCCACTGCCCGTCCGCCGAATCCGCCGCGCCCTCCGCCCACGCGGTGTTCGGATTTCCGTCGAAGGCGTTCACCGGGTCGTACTGCGGCAGATAGAACATCCAGTTCCCGCTCGACGACGCGGACACCGAGCGCGCGCCGCGCAGTTCGGCCACCGTCTGGTGCTCGATTCCCTCGGTCGGCAGGATCTGGTGCGGCTTCTCACCGGCGTCCTGGAAGCTGCCGGAGTGATTGCGTTCGTTGCGGGTGTACGTGTACGAGGTGTTGGCGTTGACCAGGCCGAACCGTGTGTCGGCGCGCCGTAGTCCGTCGCCCACCACCTGCAACTCGGGTGCGCCGAGCCCGGGATGGTTGTCGCCGGTCAGCACGGCGGCCCGGTCCCGCATGGCCGGGTCGGCGGACAGCGGCAGCAGCGCCTCGGGCCCGCCGGAGACGACGGCCGTGTCGGCGACCGCCTTCAGACCGGCCTGCCCGGGCCGCGGCACGTCCGCGCTCGCCGGCTCGTAGATCTCGACGGCCCGCTGCCGCGGGTACAACCCCTCTATCTGTACGGGGGTGTTCTCCGCGATGCGCCCGCCCGTCATCACCGGACCGAGGCCGGTCACCCGCCGGTAGCCCGACTCCTCCAGGGTGCGCTTGACGGTCGTGGTCGGTACGTAGCCGAGCTGGTCGGGGTCGAGATCGTTGCGTACGACGACGTAGTAGAGGCCGGCCCGGCTCAAGTAGTCGGCCAGGCCCGGGACTTCGCCGCCCGTCAGCAGGGACTGCTCGACCGCGTCCATCGCACGCCGGTTGCCCGCGGTGCCGAACGGCACGTAGTCCCGCTGGGCCCAGCGGGACTCGGCGAGCACGTCGAGCGGCTGGTCGATGGGCGAGCCCCAGGTGTAGATGCCGTGCGCGGTGGCGGGCACGACGAGGGCACGCGAGTCCGGCGAGTACTTCTCCAGCCAGTCGGCCGTGGACTGCCAGTACTTGGGAAGCTGCTGGAACGAACCCGGCTGCAGGATCGACCCGTTGAGGTAGGGCCAGGCGAGACCGGGGAGTACGAGGACCGCCGCGACCAGGGCCACGTACCGGCGGCCGCGCACGGGACGGGCGCCACGCGACTGAGAGGCGACGCCGACCAGGTGCATCAGGCCGAAGACGAGGGCGAGGGCCAGTCCGGTCTGGAACTTGTAGATGTTCCGGAAGGGCACGAGTCCGCCGTCCAGCCAGTCCTGGACGACCCCGTGGAAGGGCGCGCCGAACGAACCGCCGTACCCGGCAAGGGTGATGAGCGCGACCGACAGCACGGTCAGGACCAGCCAGCGCCGCTCGGGCAGGTCACGGCGGGCCAGTCCGGCGAGACCGAGCCCGGCCGCGAGCGCCGACGAGACGATCACGACCACCGAGGCCGCGACCGTCCAGCCGGCCGGCAGCCAGGCCTCGCCGAAGTTCAGATACGCGACCCAGTTCCCGGCGCCGCGCAGGGCCTCCGTGGCCGACATGGTGTCCGTCGTGGTCTGTGAACTCTCCACGTAAGGAAGGAAGTTCTCGCCGTAGATGCCCAGCACGAGGAGTGGGACCACCCACCAGGCGGTCGCCAGGATCACGCCCGGGATCCACCAGGCGATCAGCTTGCGCTGCCGGGGGCCGCGCGGGCGGGAGAGGAGATAGAGACCAACTGGCAGCAGGGAGGCCAGGGTCGAGGCCGCGTTGACCCCGCCCATGAAGGGGATGACCAGCGCCGAGCGCAGTGCGGCGACCCGGGCGCTGTGGCGCTCGTTCGTCAGCGGCAGCAGCACCCACGGGAGGAAGGCGCCGGGGAGCGCGGCGGCCGAGGTCGAGCCGACGACGATCGTGAACACCGGCCACAGCGCGTACGCGACCGCGCCGAGCAGTCGGGACGCGTGGCTGCCGATGTCCAGCCGTTCGGCGAGCCGCAGCGCGCCCCAGAAGGCGACCGCCACGATCAGCGACATCCACAGCCGCTCGGCCAGCCACACCGGGAGGTTGATCAGCTCGCACAGGCCGTAGTACGGCAGCATCGGGAAGGCGTAGCCGACGTACTGGTCCGCGATTCCGCCGAAGCCGCCCCGGTCGTGCCACAACTGGCCCAGGTCGGACAGGAACTGCCACGGGTCGAGCGCGACACCGAGCTTCGTGTCGAAGGTCTGCCGGCCCGGGTCCACCGCGAGGAACAGCACGAACACCACGGCCCAGAACCCCAGCAGCCACCGCCGCGACCGCGGGCCCCGGGCGGGGCCGGGGTCGGGGGCGAGCGGACGGGTGCGCGCCGGGGGAGGGGCCTGGACCGTGCTGGTCATGGATACCGCCGGAGAATGAGGAGGAGGTTCCAGGTGGCGAACTCGCGCAGCCCCGGCGCTTTCACGACGGCCTGGGCGAGGAACGGCCAGTAGCGGGAGCGCGCCGAGACGACCGTGACGTCGTCCCGGGCGCGCACCTGCCGCAGGGTGGGTCCGATGTGTACGGCGAAGAGGTTCTCGCCGAGGGTGTGCTTGGCGGGCCTGCCGGTACGCCGGCTGTAGCGGGCGCGGGCCCGCTCGGCTCCCAGGTAGTGCCAGGGCGCCCACTCGTGACCGCCCCACGGGGACAGCCAGTTGGTGAACGACACGTAGATCAGGCCGCCGGGTTTCGTCACCCGCACCATCTCGCTGAGGAAGGTCTGCGGGTCCGCCACGTGCTCCAGGACGTTGGAGGAGAAGCAGACGTCGGCGACCGCGTCGGCGAGCGGCAGCAGATAGCCGTCGGCGACGACAGCGCCCTCCGGCGGCTTCGGCCCGAGTTCCCGCATGTCCGGCTCGAAGAGATAGCCGTGCGCGCCGCGCCGCCGGAACTCGTCCGTGAAGTAGCCGCCCCCGCCGCCGATGTCCACGACTGTCCGGCCCTTCACCGGGCCGTCGTACGCCTCCACCTGGTCCGCGGCGTCGCGCGCCAGCAGCGAGTAGCAGGCCTCGGGGTCGTCCTGTTCATGGCGGAAGGCGCGGAAGAGGGCGAGGGAACGGCGGAAGGAGGGGTCCTTGAAACCCGTGCCTGTACCCGGGCCCGTGCCTGTACCCGGGCCCGTACCCCGTTGTTCCGGCCGATTGCCCCGAGCGGGCGTCATGGCGTCCAGCTCCTCACCGCCTCCGTCGCCACCGCTCTGAACTGGCGGACCGTGCGGTGCCAACGGAACTGGGTGGCGCGGTCGCCCGCCGCCTTGCCCATGAGCGTGCGACGGTGGGTGGACAGGGCGAGGGTGCACCAGGCCGCCGCGAACGAGGACTCGCCGCGGGCCAGCAGGCCCGTCTCGCCGTCCACGATCGAGTCGCGCAGGCCGGGTACGTCGAAGGCGATGGCCGGTGTCTCGCGGGCCGCCGCCTCCGTCACCACCAGGCCCCACCCCTCGACGGCCGAGGGATGCAGCAGCAGCCAGGCGGCGCAGAGCAGCCGGTGCTTCTCCGCCTCGGAGACATGACCTCTGAACTCGACGCCGGGGCCCGCGAGTTGTTCGAGCCGCTCCCGTTCGGGTCCGTCGCCGACGATCACCAGCCGGCCGCCGGTGACCGGGCGGACCCGCTCCCACAGCCGCAGCAGCAGATCGATCCGCTTGTACTCGACGAGCCGGCCCATCGCCAGGAACAGCGGTTCCGGGGAGCGCTCGGCCGGCGGGCCGGGCTCCTCGACACCGTTGTGCACGACCCGGATGCGCTCGCGCTCGACCCCGATCGCGCGCAGCGCGTGTGCCGTCGACGGGGAGACGGCGACCAGCAGGTTGTGGCGCTGTGCGCCGGCGAGGGCCCAGTGTTCGAGTCTTCGCCCGAGCCGGGCGGCGGGCGCCAGCGGCCCGTTGAACCGCATCCGCCACAGGTCGGTGTGCACGTGGTTGACCAGGCAGAGGGTCGGCCCGCGGTGCCACAGCGGCGCCAGGTAGGGCATGCCGTTGCAGACCTCGACGAGCAGGTCGCAGTCGCCGATCTGGCGCTGGAACGCCGATCGGGCGCGCAGGTAGTGGCCGAGGTCGCCGCCCGCCGACACGACACGGTAGTCGCGGTACGCGGCGGGGCCGCCGCAGAGCAGGGTGACCTGGTGACCGAGGTGGGTCAGGCCCTCGGCGAGTCTGTCGACGAGCAGTTCGGAGCCGCCCGCGGCTTCGTTGCCGAAGTCACGACGGGCGAGGAAAACGATTCGGCGCGGCTGTGGGGGAAGCGCCGGGGGTCGCTGCGCGGAGCGGGGGAAGGCGGCGCGCAACGACGAAGGCACGTGCTGGGGCATGGGTGCTCCAACTCGTCTCGGGGTGCGGAACCAGCGTGAGGGTGGAGTGGGGGGTGAGGTGGGGCTCGGTGCGAAGGTGGTGACGGTCTCCCGGTGCGGATCGGTCGTGTCTCGCGGTGCGGGTCGGTCAGGTCGCGCGGTGCGGATGGGTCGCGGTCGGGGTGGGGGTGCGGTTCTGTCGGTCCCCGCGGCGCGGGATGTGCCGCGAGTTCCCCGTTCCGGTGGAGCCGATCCTCACGGCTTCGATGTGGTCCTGTGCGGGAGTCCTGAATCTCCTGCGGATCGAATCCGTACGGATCTGTGGGACGGAACCTGTGGGACGGAACCTGTGGGGCTGATCGGTGTGGGTGATGCGGTCCGGCTGTGACGGGGATGTGGGCGGGCTGTGTTCGGGTGGGGTGGATAGTTTTCGCCCGCTGGTTCGATGCGGCTACTCACCGAAGTGACAATTTCGGGGCTTTATCCAGCTGACGTCTCATCACATTGTGAGCGGCTGCTGGGAGCTCTCGGACGTTTCGGGATGCGGACGCCCGCGTACCACCAAAACGACCCCCACAACTGCGAGCAGGAAACCCGCCACACCGGCACCCAGGGGCAACGTCTGCCCCACCATGCGCAGTTGGCTGCTGTCCTTGTCGGCCAGGTCGACCTGTTCCTTCTGGGTCTCGGGGGTGAAGGCGATTCGCTCGCTGTCGAGCAGCACCACGGCGTCCTTGTCGCCTCCGGGGGCCCGGAGCGTCTTGCGGGGGCCGATCGCCGCGTAGATGATCCGGCCCGTGCGCTGGTCGGCCACGAGCTCGATTCCGTGGTTGGCGTACCACTCCTCGGCGAGCACCTGGCCGGCGTCCTTCTCGCCGACGATCGTGCCCGGCACCAGCCGGGTTCCGGTCTTGGTGGCGCGCACGGTTCCGGTGAAGCGGAGGCCCTCGTACCCCTGGATCTTCTTCGTGCCCTTGTACGCCAGCGTGACGGTCGAGCCGAGCGTGCTGTCCCACCAGATGTAGGAGCGTTTCTGCACGTCGAAGGGGAACTTCAGGTAGGCCTCGCCCTCGTAGTACGGCTCCTCGTCGCAGCAGTGGACCGGCTTGTTCGTCCTGCGGTCGGTGACCCAGCGCTCCATGGTCCACTGCAGCGAGTCGTGGGGGTCGGCGGCGGGCAGCGACTTGGCGGTGTCCACGGAGGTGGACACGTCCCAGACGGCCCGGCCGCTCTTCTCGCTGTCGGCGACATCGCCGCGGACCTGTCGGGTGATGGTGATCTTCTTGTCGCGGACGGTTTCGATCTCGTCCGTGTCGAAATAGCTGCCCGTACCGGTGAAGACCGTCTTCGAGTCGATGTCGACGGGCGTGCGTTGAGCACGTGGCTCGACGTACCAGGCGAGCAGGGGGGCCAGGACGAGCAGGAACACGCCCAGACCCAGGACGACCAGTGAAAAGGGAGTGGTTGTACGGCGCATCCGGGCACTCCAGGGGCTCGTGGTGACACGGCACGGGCTGTGCCGGCACGGTGGGGGAGGGTGCACGTGCGGTATGGGGCGGGAACCGTAGGCGCACCCTTGACGAAGTGTCAATGCGTTGTCGAGACTGGGGGCTCGCCGGACGGGACCGGTGAAGGTGGGGATGTCCCGTGCCCCGAAGGGGCGCGGGGAACTGCGCGATCAGCCACATTCGGTCCGCAGGTTCGGACGGCGCTCCCAGCGGAGCGCTCAGGTGGGGACGACCTCCGACAGAGAGGCTGACCCGCGATGCCCAGACTGCTTGCCGCCCTGTTGACCGTGGCGGCCGCCGCCGCACTAGCCGTGGGCGCCGCCCTCGGTATCGTCGCGCTGCTCGACGCGACCCCGGAACAGCCGAACACGCCGCTCATCACCTATGAGACGGCCGGCCAGGAGCGCTGACCATGGCCCTACGCCGGGGACCTGTCACCGTGCGCTCGGCCTGGCACGACGTGCCGCGCCTCCAGGTGCGCCAGTTCGCGGCGCTCGCCATGGCCGAGGCGCCCATACTCGCCGAGGAGATCCTTCAGGAAATACGTCACGAATATCCCCATCTGCCCGTCGTGCTCGACGACTCCGGCGAGCCGATGGCGCTGGTCGGGATCCGGCGGGCCATCGAGGTGTTCGTCCAGCACCTGGAGACCGCCGAGGGCCGCCCGCGCGTCCACCCCGAGGTCTTCCAGGAGTTCGGCCGCGGCGAGGGTCTGCACGGCCGCAGCCTCGATTCGCTCCAGGCGATCTACCGGCTCGGTGTACGGCTCGCCTGGCGCCGTTTCGCCGAGATCGGGACGCGTGTGGAGATCCCGCCGCCCGCGATGTACGAGCTGGTCGACGCCGGTTACGAGTATCTGGACGGGCTGGTCGACCAGTCCGTACGCGGATACGCCGAGGCCGCCGCCCGGCAGGCCGGCGAACGCCTGCGTCTGCAACGGCGGTTGATGGAACTGCTGCTCGCCGAGCACCACCGGGGCGATCCGGCCGAGGCGCTCTCGGAGCGGGCCGCGCGCATTGGCTGGCCGCTGCCGGACAAGGTCGCGGTGGGTGTGCTGCTGCGGCCCGCCCGCGAGGCGGTTGCCCCTGCTGTCGGACAGGGGGTGCTGCTCGACATGGAGTACGAGCAGCCCCGGATGGTCGTGCCCGAGCCGGACGCCGCCGGGCGCCCGGAGCTGCTGCACCGGGCGCTCACGGGGTGGGCGGGCGCGATCGGGCCGCCCGTTCCGCTGGCCGACGCGGCGAAGTCGC
>NZ_JAPWHT010000311.1:0-12487 GCF_027270795.1 Streptomyces sp. ActVer | reverse complement strand
CGCTGCACGGGCTGCGGGCGCGCCGGCCGCCGGGGAGCGGGGCCTGTCGGGCGCAGCGGTCGCATGAGGTCGGGCATTCGGCGAGTCAGTCGCGCTGTCAGAAGTGGTGCGGCTGTTCGTCCGTACGCCGGTCGCGCAATCACCCCTCCGTACTCGGGCCCGTCGAGGGCCCTTATCGAGCTCGTTCGAACCGGTTGTATTTCCGCAGGTCAGGGGCCTGTTAACGGAGATGACAACGGTCACCGATGCAGCCTTTGCCCCTTTTGGTCCCTGTGTGTTTCTCTGTCTGGAAAAGACACCGGGGAATGGGGAGGCAGGCGGTCATGGGCGGAAGCGGTCACAGCCATGGGGTGGGCAGTCACGCGGGGGGCCGGCACCGATGGCGGCTCGCGGTGTCATTCGCCATGGTTGGTTCATTCTTCGTGGTCGAACTGGCCTACGGGCTGCTGTCGGGCTCGCTCGCGCTCCTGTCGGATGCCGGACACATGGCCGCCGACGTGGTGGCGCTGGGTGCGGCGCTGGTGGCAACCCGGATAGCCACCCGGCCCGACACCACCGGCCGCCGCACCTACGGCTCCTATCGCGCAGAGGTGTTCGCCAGTCTGCTGTCGGTGCTGCTGATGCTCGGTGTATCGGTCTATGTGGTCGTCGAAGCCGTCGGCCGCATCGGGGGTGGCGCCGAGGTCGCCTCCGGTCCCATGCTCGTCGTGGGTGTGCTCGGCCTGGCGGTCAACGTGGTCGCGCTGCTCCTGCTGCGGTCCGGCGCGGCCGAGAGCTTGAACGTCAAGGGCGCCTACATGGAGGTGGTGGCCGACACTGCCGGCTCGGTCGGCGTGATTCTGGCGGGCGGGCTGGTGGCTGCCACCGGTCAGCCGATCTGGGACACTCTGGTCGCCCTCGCCATCGGTGCTTTCGTCGCGGTGCGCGCCGTTGCGCTGGGCCGGGAGGTCTTCAGCGTCCTCGGCCAGCATGTGCCGGCGGGCATGGACCAGGCCGCTGTGGCTGACGATCTGGCCGCCGTCGGCGGCGTGAAGGACGTGCATGACCTGCACCTGTGGACCCTGACCTCGGGCATGAACGTGGCAACGGCTCACTTGGTCACCGCCGACCGAGCCGACAACCACGCTGTACTCGACGAGGCGCGCGACTTGCTGCGCGATCGCCATGGTGTCGCCCATGCCACCCTGCAGGTCGAACCCGCCGAGCACACCGGCTGCGAGCGCGTCGGCTGGTAGAGGAAGCGGAACTGGGCGAACGGCGAGCAACTCGTCACGTCGTTCGCCCGCCAGGCCGAGAGGGCCCGCGCGGCGCTGCAACGTTCCCATCGCGTATACGTCCAGGAAGCGCAGGGCCTCTCCAGATGCCTCTGCCCGGAGGCCAGTTGCTGTCCGGTGGCACAGCAGCGGTCGCCGGGTGACTCCTTTGGCCCCGGTTCGCGGTGAGGACCTGGGTACACGGGGCCGGGTACCTGCCCGGCCCGTCCGTCGGCCACTCGTCGTGTCCGCCGTACCTTCCCGAGGGACATGACCAGATCATGGGCGGTCCCACGGCCAGAACGGGCGACCTCAACGTCAGGGCCCGCCGGACGGTGCCGCCGTCCGAGTTGTAGAGGGGCTCAGGGGTCCGCTGAGGAAGTCGTGCCGGGCGGGGATGGTGCTCATGTGTGAGACCGCGGCCAGGGAGACCTCAGTGGTCGGGAGGGCGGTGCTCGCCATGGGCGGCGTGGGGCGGGGTGCCGAGAACGGCTCCGGCGTGCGCCTTGGCTGAGGGATCGCGCCGGGATTTGAGCAGGCTGGCCACCGTGGTGATGGCCAGCACTGTGCCGATGACCGCCAGCGACACGGGCGTGGAGATCTCGGGCACCCGGGAGTCGAGGCCGTGCCCCCAGTGCAGGATCAGCTTCACCCCGATGAACGCCAGGATCAGCGCCAGCCCGCTCGACAGGTACACCAGCCGGTCTAGCAGACCGCTTACCAGGAAGAACAGCGCGCGCAGACCCAGCAGGGCGAAGGCGTTGGCCACGAAGACGATGTAAGCCTGTTCGGGACCGATCGTCAGAGCCCACCCGAGCGCGGTGACCTGCCTACCAGACCTCCCATTGGTCTCGTCTTCGTCGGACGCCGCACCATGCCCGCGTCGGACCTGCGCGTCACTTCCACGATCATCTCCAGCCATCACCGGATGCCTGAACACCGAGTCGCCCGACCCGCTGGTAGTCGTCCTCTTGGCATCCGTGATGAGCGTTCGCGGCGTCGGTGTGCCTGTCTCACCCGCCGGCCGTGGGTGCTCGCCCGCCGGAGCCGGGCCTGGACCGACGGGATCGCCTGCCGGCTTGCCTACGCGCCCAACGGCATCGAGCCCGAGCGCTTGGGCGGGATCGCCGGCGCCGCTGGGGTGAGCGCATTCTTAGGTGATCGCGGTTCCCATGCGGTCGAGCAGTGAGCGGGCAGCCGGGCGTGCGGTCACTGAAGTCCCTTGCGTAGCAAGGGTGTCGGCGCTCAAGGTCTGCTGGCTGCGAAGAACGGCATGGAGTCCACTGGGACGATCTCGACGTTCTTGCCGGTGCGCGGCGCGTGGATGGCTTTGCCGTTTCCGACGTACATGCCGTTGTGCTGGGTGTCGTTGTACCAGTAGATGATGTCGCCGGGCTGCATGTCGGATTTGGCCACCTTGCGGCCGGCGTCGTACTGCTGCTTGACGGTGCGGGGGAGCGAGACGCCCGCCGCGCGCCAGGAGGCGCCGGTGAGTCCTGAGCAGTCGAAGGAGTTGGGGCCGGTCGAGCCCCACTCGTAGGGCTTGCCGAGCTGCGCATAAGCGAAGTCGAGGGCGGCCTTGCCGCGGCCGCTGGCTGGGCCGTTGTAAGTGGCGGCGGAGTCGCTGACGCCTGCGGCGGCGTCGTCCCGCTCCTGGGCGGCCTCCATCCTGGCGCGCTGTGCGGCGGTCAGGCTGTTGAGGAGTTTGCGCGCCTTGGTGAGCTTGGCCTGGACCTCGTCCTTCTTCTTGGCGGCCTTGGTGCGGGTCTCCTCCAGGGCCTTCAGGCGTTTCTGAGCACCCTCGCGCTCCTGGGCGAGTTCGCGCTGCTTGGCCTGCATCGTCCCGAGGGCCTCGGCCTGCCGGCTACTCGTACGGTCGAGCATCTCGGCCTGCTCGAGGTAGTCGTCCGGGTCGCCGGACAGGAAGAGCTGCACGCTCGGATCGATGCCTCCGCTGCGGTACTGCGCGGCTGCCAACGGTCCTATCTTCTCCCGGAGTTCGTTGACCTCCTGCTGCTTGCGGGCCAGCCGGTCCTGTGCGCTGTCGACCTCGCCCTGCAGCTTCTGCTGCTTCTCGCGGATGGCGTTGTACTCCTCGGTGGGGCCCGTGGCCTCCTCGTAGAGCTTCTCCACCTGCTTGCGGACCTCGTCCACCGTGGGCTTGGGAGCCGCCTGGCTCTGCGTCGGCAGGAGGCTGACGGCGCCGGCGGCCATGCCGAGCGTGGCGATCCGGGCGCGGCTGGGCGGCTTGGGCCGACGGTGCGTTCCCATCGTGGAGAGACTCCTCTGTGCGTCTGCGGATCGAGCGACGGGCTCTGGTCGTCGGGCCGACATGAGTCGCCCTCGGCACCGCCCCATGGACCCAGAGCCGGGCGCGGAACCCGGGCCCGCGTCCCGGCATCCCCGGCATCATCAAGCAGATTAGAACTTAGTAGCTTCGTATTAGGCGTCGCAAGTGAGTCGGCGTCACAGTGGCCTCACGAGGAACCCGTCAGCTCGGGTGTCAGCCGAGACCGGGCGGACAGGCGACGAGCAAAGGCAGCAGCGGCACCGCCACGACCGCGGCGGCCACGGAACTACACAGGGCGGGGTGCGCAGCCTCGCGCGGGCCGAGGACCCGCTGCAGACGGATCAGGACGGTCTGGCCGGCCGCCGCCAGGGCGCCCTTCGGGGCGCGGGCCGCGGCCATCTCGTACATCGCCGTGGCCAGCGCCTCGTGGCAGTGGCTGCGCAGAGCACGGTCGTCCGCCACCATTTCCAGCAGGAGCGCCGTCTGCTCCCGGGCATGGCGGGCCAGCGGCAGCCACCGGAACACCGAGTGGAACGCCTCCACGGCGGCCAGGAACAAGTGGTGACGGCCCGCGATGTGGGCCTGCTCGTGTTCCAGTACGGCGGCGAGCTGCTCAGGGGTCAGTTCGCGTACGGCCGCGTCGCTGATCACGATCCGGGGATCGCGGCCGGGCAGGCAGTAGGCGGCGGGAATGTGGTACGGCAGGACGGTGGCGCCGAGTCGAGCCGAGTGGCGGCCCACCAAGTCCACCGCCTTCCGGTGCTGTGTCCGCACCCGACGGGCTCGTGCGACGTGGAAGGCGAAGCTTGTGCCGAGGGCCATGCCGATCGCGGCGGGGACGCCGACGGCAAGCCGCTCCGCCATGCCCGGGTCGGGCTCGGCCGTTCCCACGTCCACGCCGCAGGCGTGGAGCAGGCCCACCAGGTCGGCGTGCAGGTGCTCGGCCGGCATGGCCAGGTTGTACGCGGTGAGCGCGGCCCCGATCGAGAACGAGATGGCCAGGGTGTGCCACACCGCGGCCGCCAGGGCGGGGGCCCGGTGCGGCCATCTTCCTCGCAGCATGAGGCGCGGGGCGACGAACCCCACCGCTGCGGTGTAGCCGATCAGGGCCGGGACAGCGTTCACGGATTGGGCTGGGCCTGTCGTCCCACGTTCCGCAGGGCCTTGCGCAGGGCGGCCACCTCGTCGTCCGACATGTTCTCCACGAAGTGGACGAGCGCGGCCGAGCGGTCCTTGCTCTCGCCCAAACCGTCCTCCATGAGTGCCGCGGCGTACGCCTCGCGGCTGCGCACCGGCGTGTACAGCCAGGCGCGGCCCTGCTTGCCGCGCAGCAGCCAGCCCTTGGTGTACAGGATGTTGGTGACCGTCATCACCGTGGTGTACGCGACGGGACGGGTCTTGTTGATGTCGTTGACGACCTCGCGCACCGTCGCCGGACGGTTCCACGTCCAGAGACGGTCCATGATCTCCGCTTCGAGATCCCCCAGCCGTCGCATCGCCCTGACTTCCTTTCGCCATCCAGTACGCAAGGCCATAGTAGGCGGCCGCTCGGTCAGGCTTTCGGTCGAGGGTGAAACGTCACGCCCGCCCTGTGAGTTCGTAACCCGCCTCGTCGACCCGCCTTGCGCAATCGGGCATCTTTGAGCGCGGTGGGGGGCACGGGCTACCTCTTCTGGGGCTAACAACAACTGTAGGCCGCCTTTGTGTGCACTGGCGGCCACCACACTCGCCTATTTAACTAAGCAACTTAGTCGGATAGGGAAGTGGGTTGCATGCGACCAGTCGGGGAACCGGCTCGGTGGCGAGTCGGAACGGCATCGCCGCCATCGGGCACCCGCCGGAGAACAGGAGCTGTCGTGTCCATTGCTCACGTGGTCGGCCCGGCCCCGGTTTCCGGCCGCAGGGCGAGTGCGCTCGCTGCGGCCTGCACCGCACCATGTCGTCACCCGCTCCGGCAGGTCGGGGGGTGTCTGCACTGTGATCCGCCACAGGCGCCAGGGAAGTGGCGGGCCTGCGTCCCCGAAGCCGTCGTACCCCGTGAGTGACATTTCGTACAGCTTCAGCTGCCCCGGACCTCCGCTCTGCGGAAGAGGGAGCAGGGGCCCGTCCGCAGCGCACTTTGGCCACTTTCTGCGTCGAACCGTCGTCCCGATGGAGGGCACCCGCTTCGAAGCGGCAGTGACGGAGCTCATGGAATCACCACAGAAGTCTTCCTATCATCGCCCGGCAGGCGGCTTGCTGTGCGAGTTGACCGGGCCACGCGCCAGCCACACACGAGGAGAACCGGTGCTTCGTTCATCGCGTATCGGCCCGTCCGCCAACGCCACGCCCCCACCCGAAACGGCGCCGCTCGCCGGCATCACGCCGACCGGTCGTCGCCGAATACGCCGTGCCGCTCTCGTGACGGGGGCAGCGGGTCTCGGTTTCGGCGGGTTGTATGTGGTGGGGCTGCTGGCCTCTGGGGACGACATCATCGAGGGCACCCGGGTGAGCGGTGTCGACATCGGAGGGCTGAGCCGATCGCAGGCGCGGGAGAAGCTGGACAGCAGCCTGGGCGGGGCCTGGTCGGAGCCAGTGAAGGTGCGCCTCGGCGAGAATGAAGGCACCGTCGATGTGGCCGGCATCTCATTGGACAGTGAGGAGACCGTCTCCCGTGCCGCGCAAGCGGGGTCCGGTCCCTTCACCGTGATCGGCCGCCTGTTCACGAGCGGTGACCGCGAGGTCGACCCCGTGATCCGCGTGCACGAGGCGAAAGCACGCGCATCACTGGCTGACGAGGCGAAGGCGTACGACCGGAAGGCCCGAAAGGGCGCCATCACCTTCAACGCGGGCGAGCCGGTGCCGGTGCGGCCGATGACCGGGCGGTCCCTGGACATGGAAGGTGCGGTCGAGGCGCTGGCTTCGGCGGTCCCGGGCCAGAGGGAGGAGCTGGCGCGGCTGCCGGTCCGCACGACCGAACCCAAGATCGGCGCGGCGGAGGTGAACCGCGCGATGAAGGAGTTCGCCACGCCCGCGATGTCGGCTCCGGTCACGCTCACCGTGGAAGACCGGGAGGTCGAGATCAGCCCGGCGACGCTCGGTAAGCACCTCACCATGAATCCGGACGGGGGAAACCGGCTGGCCCCCGCGCTCGACGCCAAGGGGCTCCTGGCTGATCCTGCGGTGGCGAGTCCGCTCGCGCTGGCCACCGACAAGGCGGTCAACGCGAAGCTGCGCCTGGACGGCGGGGGAGTGGCGGTGGCCTCGGACGGCAAAGCCGGGCAGGAGGTCACGGCCGAGGCGCTCAAGAGGGCCGTACTGCCGCTGCTGACCGGGACCGGCACGGCCCGCACCGGAGCGCTGGACACCGAGAAGGTCGAGCCCGAGCTGACCCGTGACAACGTCGGCCGCCTGGGCATCAAGGAGAAGATGTCGACCTTCACGGTCAACTTCGAGCCCACCCCCTACCGCGTCACGAACATCGGCCGCGCCGCCGAACTGATCGACGGGTCGGTCGTACTGCCCGGCGAGACCTGGAGCCTGAACCGCACCGTGGGCGAGCGGACCAGGGCCAACGGGTTCGTGGAAGGCATCATCATCAACAACAACCAGTACGAGAAGGCGGCCGGAGGCGGCGTCTCGACCGTCGCCACCACGGTCTTCAACGCCATCTTCTTCGCCGGCGTGAAGCCGGTGGAGTACGGGGCGCACTCGTTCTACATCGAGCGCTACCCGGAGGGCCGGGAGGCGACGGTGGCCTGGGGGAGCCTCGACCTGAAGTTCCGGAACGACTCGGGCAAGGCGATCTACATCGACGCGCGCGCCACGGACACCTCCGTCACGGTCACCTTCCTCGGCACCAAGAAGTACGGCTCCGTGGAAGCGGTCAAGGGCCCGCGTACCAACGTGAAGCAGCCGGGGACCCGCGAGGGTGCGGAGAAGAACTGCGTCCCGCAGACCCTGCTCGAAGGCTTCGACGTCGCGGTCGACCGGGTCTTCAGGAACAGCGACGAGGAGGTCAAGCGGGAGACCTTCAGGACCCGGTACGTACCCCGCGACGAAGTCACCTGCGACTGAGCAACCGCCGGGTGACCAGCGCGAACCGGCGGCGCACTCCCGGGCGGGAACGCGGGACGGCCCGGTCGCGGTACCCGCCGACCGAGCTGGTTCAAAGCCTCGCCCAGACCCGGAGAAGGGGCGGCTGTCAGAGCCGGGTGACGGCGAGGCCGCGGGATGCTGCACGAGCGCGATGGCGGAGTGAGTCACCCTGCGGCAAGGAGCCGCCCGTGAACCACCAGCATGCGGCCCGTGCGCATACCCCAACACGTGCACCAGCGCGCCCACGGCCACGGCACGCCCCGCCGCACCCCAGCCCGCCGACAGCGCTCTCACCCGCACTGGCATATCGCTCAACGTGCTTATCCGTATACGCAAAGTGCCTGTTAGGTCCAAACGGCCGAATGCCTCCTGGCCCGGGGGAGGAGGCCAGCAGCCCTGTAATGGAGGTCCCATGGCCCTGTCCCGGCGCCGTGTGGTCGCCGGACTCGGTGCGGCGGCCACCGCCGCACCGGTCGGCTCCGCGCCATCAACACCACCTGATCCAGTGACCGCCCCGGCAGGCCACGGTCCTCACCGGCTCGCCCAGGACGAACGCTTCTGGCGCGAGGTCGCCCGCCAGTACCGGGTCAGCGGACAGTTCACCAACCTCGAGAACGGCTACTACGGGATCACCCCTGCCGCGGTCCGGCACGCCTACCGCCGCAACGCCGACCGCCTCAACACCCTCAGCTCCTACCTCCTGCGCAGTACCTACAAAGCGGAAGCCGACCAGGTAAGGGAACGCACCGCAACCCTGGCAGGCGTCGACAAGGAAGAGATCGCCTTCACCAGAGGCGGCACCGAGGCCCTGCAAAACCTCATCGGCGGCTACCGGCTCCTACGCCCCGGCGACGCAGTCATGTACGCCGACCTCGACTATCACAGTGCCCGCTACGCCATGAACTGGCTGAGGGACCGCAGAGGCGTCGACGCCGTACGGATCACCGTGCCCGAACCGGCCACCGCCCAGGCCGTTATCGACACCTACACCCGGGCGCTGGATCAGCACCCGCGAGTCAAACTGCTGCTGCTCACCCACGTCAACAACGTCACCGGCCTGGCCCTGCCAATCAGTGAGATCGCCACTGCCGCCCGCGACCGGGGGGTCGACGTCATCGCGGACGCCGCCCACTCCTGGGGCCAGCCCGACTTCGCCATCTGCTCCCTGCATAAATGGATGGGCGCCCCTCTAGGCACGGGCTTCCTCTACATCCGCAAAGGCCGACTCGGCGACATCGACCGCGCCTTCGCCGACGAGACCTACCCCGCCGACGACATCCGCTCTCGCGTCCACTCCGGGACCCTCGCCGCCGCCGCCGTCCTCACCGTCCCTGCCGCACTGGACTTCCATCAAGCCCTCGGCAGTGCCGTCAAACAGGCCCGGCTGCGCTATCTGCGCGACCGCTGGGTCCACCAGGTCCAAGACATCACCAACCTCGACATCCTCACCCCCGACCACCCCGCCTCATACGGCGCAATCACCTCATTCCGCGTGAGGGGACACACCACCCAGCCCGAGAACATCGTCATCGCCCAGTACCTTTTCGACCAGCACCAGATCCTGACCGTCCGCTGAGGCGGCCCCACCAAGGGCGACTGCGTACGAGTCACCCCCGGCACTCTTCACCCTCGCCCGCCACGCCGACCAATTCGCCACGGCGCTGCGCGACACCGCCCAGCACTTTCGAACCTGACCGCCGGTTGGTTACCGAACACGCGATACCACCGCCTCCGGTGGGGCGCCCCGGGCAGCTGACGCTCTCGCAAACCGTGCTTTGCCAGAGCAAGATCGAAAGTGGGCCGCCGAACTCCGGTTGCTTCCCCAGGGGCAAGATCTTCAACGAGGAGATCAGCACCGGGGTGCGGGTTCGCCAGCCTTCGCCTACGGCGTCGGCCTGGGTCTGCCGTTCCTCGTCGCCGCGAACAGCTTCCGGCATGCGCTGTGAAGGCGTTCGGGTTCGCACGCCGTGACGCGCGGGGCGTGATGCGGTTCGGCGGGGCGATGCTCGTCCTCGTCGGAATCCTCCAAGTCAGCGGTATTTAAACGTACTTCAAGGGGCGACTGCGCTATTGAGTAGCTGGCTTCCAGCCGTGGCTGTAGCGCCTCATCCGCAAGAAGCAACAACAGCGCGGCCAGGAAACAGCGTCCGGTGGACTTACCTGCCGCTCCATCGGGCCGGTGTCGCCAGGAAGCCTGTCCAACAGCACCCAGAAGGGAGTGATCCGCGGCCTGGTCGGACAGGGGCCGGACACCCCGCTCTCGAAGAGAGGACACCGAGCAGGGACAATAGCCTCGACATGTTCGTCCAGCCTGTCGGTTACCGCACCGTGAAGGGCAGCGCCGTCCGCGCAGCCGCCGTCGCGGTGCTCGGCAGCGCCTTGGCGGCCGGACTTCACCACGCCACGGGCGGCTTGCCAGTTTCGGGGCCAGCGGTGGCGCTCGCGGCGTCCGTACTGTTCGTGGGCGCGTTCGTCGCGTTCGCGGTCTGCTCGCCTCGTACGACGGCGGTGCTCCTGGCGGCTGCGCAGGGGGCCTTGCCGATCTGGCTCAACACCACCGAACCGCTGGCTGCTTCGGACGGCCATTACCGGTTGCCGCCCACGTGGCATCACAGCGGTCCGGCCATGGCCGCCCTGAACCTCGCGATGGCCCTGGCTCTGACCTGGCTGTTTCGCAGTGCGTGCGAGTTGCCCGCCCGGCTGGTGAACGCCTGCCTGGAGCCTGCCCGGCAGTGGCTGCTCCGACTGGCCGGCTTCCTCGGACTGCTTCTGCCTGTTCCCTACGGGGCGGTGACGTCCCGGCCGCGCAGGCGAGCCTCGGGCACTCCACTGCTTCCCGTCGCCTGCCTCGCTCTTCGGTATCAGCGTGTGCCGTGCGGGCCGTGAGTTCGGCGTATCGCCGAACCCGCCCGCACGACTCGTGCGACCGGCCCCGACCGTGATTGTGCACGGCCCGGGGACCGTTCGCGACCACTGATGTCCTGGAGCGTTTCGCCATGCCCATCCAATTGGCCGGGTGTTGCCCGGACGGTTTCGTCCGTGCAGTCCTGGCATCCGACAGCCCTGCGCCCGATGACAGATACGCGCCCGAACACGACGACTCCGGCGGAGGTCTGTTCGACTTCCTCGCCTCCACCCAGATGATCCTGCTCGTGGTCTGGGGGTGTTGGCCGTTGTCCTGCTGGTCCGGGTGCACTTCATGCACCGACGGGAGGACAGGAACCTCGAAAGAGAGGCTCCTCACGGTCCGGCGCCGCAAGACCGCGAAGGCGAGTGACGCCGGGCAGACCGACCGCTCCGTCGGCCTGCCCGGCGGTTGCGTCAGGCGGGGACGAGCTGTGGTTCCTCTCGTACGGCCAGGCGTCCGCTGCGAGCGAGCGCGGCGACGGACGCCGCGCACGCGAGCCCGGTGGCGGTCAGGGCGCCCCAGGTCAGCCAGAGGGCGTCGTGGCGCTCGGCGAAGTCCCAGAGGGCTCCGGTGACGAGGTTGCCGATGGTGATTCCGAGGCCGGAGACGGTGTTGTACAGGCCGTAGTGGGTAGCGACTAGGCGGTTGCCGGAGAGGGCGACCACGGTGTCCATCTCGAACGGGTAGACCACGGCGCTGCCCGCCGCGAGCAGCACCACGGCCGCCACCAGGGCGGAGAGCACCGCGGCGGTGGCGCCGGGCGGGGTGAGGGCCAGGGGCAGGAAGGCGAGTCCCATCGCGGTCAGTCCGCGGACCAGTGCCCGCCCGGGACTCCAACGCCGCTTCGCCCAGCCGGTGAGCCTGAGCTGGCCCATGACGGCGACGGCGGCGGAGACGACGAAGAGGCCGCTGGTGACCCAAGTGCCCTTCGATCCCAGGGCGCTGGACGCGGCCAGGGGAAGGGCGAGGTAGACCTGGAAGGTCAGGACGTACGAGCCGATCATCGCGGTGGCGAAGAGGAGGAAGGGACGGTTGGCCACAACCGAGTGCCACTGGGCCAGCACCCCGTCCGGTGCGGCCGTGGTGCCTGCCGTCTCCCCGCGGCGCGCAGGCAGGGCGCGCCACTGCAGCACGGTCAGTACGGCGAAGATGGCGGCGGCCGCGGTGCACACGAGCCGGAAGTCGGCGGCCAGCAGGGCGAGGCCGACCAGCGGGCCGAGGAGCATGCCGGCCTGGTAGTAGACGTTGAAGGTGGCGAAGGCGTCCACGCGCCGCTCGCCCGCTTCGGCGGCCAGGTAGGCGCGGACGGCGGGGTTGAACAGGGCGCCCGCGAAGCCGGTGGCCGCGGAGGCGATGACCAGCGCGGGGAGACTGTCCACCCAGCCGAGCAGGCCGAAGCCGAGCGTGCGCAGGAGGCAGCCGGTCATGATCGGGGCCTTGTAGCCGAAGCGGTCGGCGATGGTTCCGCCGATCAGGAACATGCCCTGCTGGGAGAAGTTGCGTACGCCCAGGACGAGGCCGACCGCCCAGGCCGCGAGACCGAGCCCTCCGGACAGATGGGCGGCGAGGTAGGGCATGAGCATGTAGAAGGCGAGGTTGATGGCGAACTGGTTGGCCATCAGCAGGCGTACGGCGGGCGGGAAGGAGCGGGTCTGCTGCCACAGGTGCGTCATCGAGCGGCTCCCGCGAGCTCGTGCGCAGTGGCGGCGGGGTTGACGAGCGGGTCGGTGATGCGGGCGCAGCGGGTCCAGCGGGTGATGACCCGGTCGGCGGGGTCGGCGATCTCGTCCGGGTCGTCGGCGGGCAGATGGCCGAGGAGGCCGTGTTCGCGGCAGTACGCATCGTCGAAGACCGTGCCGACGTAGCGTTGCGGGCCGTCGGGGAAGACGGCGACGACCCGGTCCTCGGCCGGCAGGGTGCGGGCCAGCCAGCGGGCCACCAGTGCGACGGCGCCGACGC
>NZ_JAPWHT010000310.1:0-12555 GCF_027270795.1 Streptomyces sp. ActVer | reverse complement strand
CCGCTCGAACTCACCCGCCACCTCGCGGAAGATGTGCACCGCCTCGGACTCCAGAGCGTCCAGATGCGAGAGCGCGTACGGGCTGTCGGTCCCCTCCTCGGAGACGTCGGCAACGGTCGTCGTCATGCGAGACCCCTCTCGGCGAGCAGCGCGTGAAGCGCCGCCGCGGACTCCTGCACGGACTGGGTGTGCGACTCGATCCGCAGATCGGGCGACTCGGGCTCCTCGTACGGGTCGTCGACCCCGGTCAGACCCGAGATCTCGCCCGCCGCCTGCTTGGCGTACAGACCCTTCACGTCCCGCTCGCTGCACACCTCGACCGGAGTGGCGACATGCACTTCGAGGTACGCGGCCCCGCTCGCCTGGTGGCGCTTGCGCACCGCCTCGCGGCTGTCCGCGTACGGAGCGATGACCGGCACCAGCGTCTTGACGCCGTTGCGGGCCAGCAGGTCGGCGAGGAAACCGATGCGCTGTACGTTCGTGTGCCGGTCCTCGCGGCTGAAGCCGAGGCCCGCCGTCAGGAACGTACGGATCTCGTCGCCGTCGAGCACCTCGACGCGGTGGCCCTCCTCGCGCAGCCGTCCGGCCAGTTCGTACGCGATGGTGGTCTTGCCGGCGCTCGGCAGACCCGTGAGCCAGATGGTGGCTCCGGTCACTTGAATCTCCTGGTTCATCGAATTCATCGAAGCAGCAGCCATGGTCAGCCGTGCAGCCCGCACTCGGTCTTCGCGCGGCCCGCCCAGCGGCCGGCGCGCGCGTCCTCGCCCTCAAGCACCCGGCGGGTGCAGGGGGCGCAGCCGACGGACGCGTAGCCGTCCATCAGCAGGGGGTTGGTGAGTACGCCGTGCTCGGTGACGTACGCGTCGACGTCGTCCTGCGTCCAGCGGGCGATCGGCGAGATCTTGACCTTGCGGCGCTTCTCGTCCCAGCCGACGACCGGGGTGTTCGCCCGGGTCGGGGACTCGTCGCGGCGCAGGCCCGTCGCCCAGGCGCTGTACTTGGTGAGCCCTTCTTCGAGGGGCTTGACCTTCCGCAGCGCGCAGCACAGGTCGGGGTTGCGGTCGTGCAGCTTCGGCCCGTACTCGGCGTCCTGTTCGGCCACGGTCTGGCGCGGGGTGAGCGTGATGACGTTGACGTCCATCACGGCCTCGACCGCGTCCCGGGTGCCGATGGTCTCCTCGAAGTGGTAGCCGGTGTCGAGGAAGACGACGTCCACGCCGGGCCTCGCCCGGGAGGCGAGGTGGGCGACCACCGCGTCCTCCATCGAGGAGGTCACGCAGAACTGCTTGCCGAAGGTGTCCACCGCCCACTGGAGGATCTCCAGGGCGGAGGCGTCCTCCAGGTCGCGGCCGGCCTGCTCGGCGAGAGTCCTGAGCTCGGCGTCCCGGCCGCTCTCAAGGTCGGTCTGATTCTCGGTATCGGTATCGGTCTGAACGGTCGTCATATCTCGTCCCCTCCACCGTCGTTGCGCTGAACCCCTCGGGACAGCAGCCCGAGGAACTTCAGTTGGAAGGCTCGATTGCATGCCGCGCATTCCCACGCGCCGTGCCCCTGCTCGCTGGGACGCAGGTCCTCGTCGCCGCAGTAGGGGCAGTAGAAGGGCGCCGCGCGCTCACTCATGACAGCGACTCCTCGGAAGCCCGCGTGGCCCACGTGGCGAAGCGCTCGCCGTCCTCGCGCTCCTCCTCGAAACGCTTCAGTACGCGCTCCACGTAGTCGGGCAGGTCGTCCGAAGTGACCTTCAGGCCACGGACCTTGCGGCCGAACCCGGCCTCCAGGCCGAGCGCGCCGCCGAGGTGCACCTGGTAGCCCTCGACCTGCTCGCCCTGGTCGTTCAGCATCAACTGGCCCTTGAGACCGATGTCCGCGACCTGGATACGGGCGCAGGCGTTCGGGCAGCCGTTGATGTTGATGGTGATGGGCTCGTCGAACTCGGGGATGCGGCGCTCCAGTTCGTCGATCAGGGAGGCGCCGCGGGCCTTGGTCTCGACGATGGCGAGCTTGCAGTACTCGATGCCGGTGCAGGCCATCGTGCCGCGCCGGAAGGGCGAGGGCCTGGCGGTCAGGTCGAGCGACTCCAGGCCCTCGACCAGCGAGTCGATCCGGTCCTGCTCCACGTCGAGCACGATCATCTTCTGCTCGACGGTGGTGCGCAGCCGGCCGGAGCCGTGCGCCTCGGCCAGTTCGGCGATCTTGGTGAGGGTCGCGCCGTCCACGCGGCCCACGCGCGGGGCGAAGCCCACGTAGTAGCGGCCGTCCTGCTGCCGGTGCACACCGACGTGGTCGCGCCAGCGGGCGACCGGCTGGTCGGGAGCCGGGCCGTCGACGAGCTTGCGCTGCAGGTACTCGTCCTCAAGGATCTGGCGGAACTTCTCGACGCCCCAGTCGGCGACCAGGAACTTCAGCCGGGCGCGGGTGCGCAGGCGCCGGTAGCCGTAGTCGCGGAAGATCGAGAGGACGCCGATGTGGACGTCCGCGACCTCGTCGAGCGGGACCCAGGCGCCGAGGCGCTGGCCGATCTTCGGGTTGGTGGAGAGGCCGCCGCCGACCCAGAGGTCGAAGCCGGGGCCGTGCTCCGGGTGGTTCACGCCGACGAAGGCGACGTCGTTGATCTCGTGCGCCACGTCGAGCAGCGGCGAGCCGGAGATCGCGGTCTTGAACTTGCGGGGCAGGTTCGAGAAGTCCTTGTTGCCGATGACCCGGCGGTGGATCTCCTCGATGGCCGGGGTGCCGTCGATGATCTCGTCCTCGGCGATCCCGGCGACGGGCGAGCCGAGGATCACACGGGGCGTGTCACCGCAGGCCTCGGTCGTGGACAGCCCGACGGCCTCCAGGCGCTCCCAGATCTCCGGGACGTCCTCGATACGGATCCAGTGGTACTGGACGTTCTGCCGGTCGGTGAGGTCCGCGGTGCCCCGCGCGAACTCCTGCGAGATCTCGCCGATGACCCGCAGCTGCTGGGTGGTGAGGCGTCCGCCGTCGATCCGCACCCGCAGCATGAAGTACTTGTCGTCCAGCTCCTCGGGCTCCAGGATCGCGGTCTTGCCGCCGTCGATCCCGGGCTTGCGCTGGGTGTAGAGGCCCCACCAGCGCATGCGTCCGCGCAGGTCGTTGGGGTCGATGGAGTCGAAGCCCCGCTTGGAGTAGATCGTCTCAATGCGTGTCCGCACGTTGAGACCGTCGTCGTCCTTCTTGAACTGTTCGTTGCCGTTGAGCGGGGTGTAGTGACCCACGGCCCACTGACCCTCGCCGCGGTGACGGCTCACCTTGCGGCGGGGCGTTGCGGCAGCGGGATTCTGTGGGGTGGCGGCCATGGTTCTACGTCCTTCGGGACAGGCGGATGCGGCTTCGACCTGCGTGTATGCGCGCATACGGGCATACGGGCGCGTCTTTGCGCAAGGCGAGACAAAGGGGATGTCGGCAGTGCTGGGCTCGGGGTCAAAGGCCCCCGGTGCCTTGTGTCAGCAGGCCGGACAGATGGCGCTGGACATGCGGCCGAGGTCGACGTGCCGCCGACTCACCAAGGCAATTCCAGTTCCAGACATGACGGAAGCGTGTCACGGCGATCTGGACACAGTCCAGCTTCGTCCACGATGCGGACACCCTTGTCCCGCTATGCAAGACAAGGGTGGTGTCGGTCACATGGCCGGCCGCGTGGCCCGGATCGGGCCACGTCGTGCCAGGTCAGTCGCTGTGCGCCCCTGGCCAGGGCCCGGGTGCCGTCACGTCCGGCTCCTCCTCGACCTTGGTGTCGAAGAGCTTGAAGCCGCGGCGCAGGTAGTTGTCCATCGCGTGCTCCCCGTCCTTGCTGCATGTATGCAACCAGACGCGCTTCGTCTGCGCCCGCCCCGGCCAGCGGTCGGCCAGGTCCCAGGCCCGTGCCACGCCGTGGGAGAGGAGGTGCCCGCCGATGCGCCGGCCCCGGAAGGCGGGGATCAGCCCGAAGTAGACGATCTCCACGACGCCGTCGTCCTGCGGGTCCAGCTGTACGTACCCGGCGGGGGTCCCGCGGTCGTACGCGACCCAGGTCTCCGCGCCCGGCCGGTCCAGGTCCTCCTGCCACTGCGCGTACGTCCAGCCGAGCCGGTCCGTCCAGCGGATGTCGCCGCCGACCGCCGCGTACAGGTAGCGGCTGAACTCGGGGGAGGGCACCTCGGCGCGGACGATCCGGACGTCGCCGTCGGGGGCGGCGGCGGGCAGCTGCTCGGCCGGGGAGACCTGCTCCAGGGACCAAGTGGTCACAGCGATGCTCATGCGGGCCAGAGAACCACGAAGGCGGGCCCCGCTCCAAAGCGGGGCCCGCCTCCACGGGTGCTCACGTTGACGTTCGGATCACTCCACCGAGCCGTCGACCTCCGACAGCGGGACCGCGTACAGGACGCGCTCCGGGATGGCGGGCAGCTCCCATTCGTTGTCCTTGTTCGCCGCCCACTCGGTGAGGGTCCACAGCTCGCCGGTCTCCTGCCAGTACGACAGGGACTCGGTGTGCTGGCCCCAG
The DNA here is from genome assembly GCF_027270795.1 of Streptomyces sp. ActVer. NCBI lineage: Bacteria > Bacillati > Actinomycetota > Actinomycetes > Kitasatosporales > Streptomycetaceae > Streptomyces > Streptomyces sp. ActVer. The sequence continues at coordinate 8,057 of NZ_JAPWHT010000310.1, read as the reverse complement.
CAGGCGTACGACCCGCCGCCCCCGCACTTCGCGGCCTTGGCGGTGCTCTCGTTCTGCCGCCAGAGCGTGCCGTGCTGGTCGCGGGTGCCCGGCGCGTACCCCGTGTACCAGTCGGCCTTGCTCGCGCCGCTCGGTTTGTGGGAGAGGACGCCCTGCAGCCCGACGGCCTTGGTCTCGTACGCCTCGTCGGCGTTCACGTTGTCACTGGCGTTGCTGTCGAGCAGGCCCGTGCGGTCGCTCGCGGTGCTGTAGTAGTAGCGCCAGACGCGGGCAGGCTCGCTGCCGCCCGAGCTGAACCACTCGTTCGCGACCAGGCTGTCCGGTGTCGACGTACGGTCCAGGGAGATCGAGCCGAAGCAGGGGACCGCGTTGTTGTTGCTCGCGGAACAGGCTCCGCCGGTGAGGTTGTACGAGCCGATGGCCGGCATCACGTACTGGTAGCCGCGCGCCGACCAGCCGCCGCTCACCTTGCCGATCTCGGTGCTGTTGACGTCGGCCTGCAGGATGCGGTTCATGTCGAAGACGAACAGCGCGTTGTTGTGGTCGGCGCCGTTCTTCGCGGTGACGATCAGCTTGTCCTGGTACCAGACCATGCCGCCGACGTGGGAGCGGACGGCTCCGAAGTCCTTGCCGCCGGAGAGCGGGGCGACCAGCAGGACCCAGCGGTACTTGAGGTTGTCCGGGTCGTTCGCGTCGATGAACGCGATCCGGGCGAGGCCCTTGTCGTCGGCCGGCTCGCCCGCCTTTTGGTCGTTGTGCGTCCAGCCCGCGAGGATGACCCGGTCGTTGCCCCACTTGCCGTCGTTGTCGGCGTCCCCGGAGGTGGTGACGGACTGCGGCAGCCACTTCTGTGTCGTCGCGTCCCCGCTGTCCCAGCAGTAGGCGCGGGTGGCGGTCGGCTCGACGGGCAGGGCGGCCGACTCGGTGGCGTCGCAGTCGGCCTTGTTCCGCATCGGGTGGTTGGCGCTCTTCAGTACGGCGTCGACCCCGACGCTCCCGCCCATTCCGCTCTGGAGCGTGTCGAGCGTCGTGCCGCTGACCAGGTTCTCGTGCAGCTGGAGCTTGTTGACCTCGGAGGACGAGGTGATCGACGTCAGCGGGCCCGGGTTGTCGCTCCCCGCGGCCTGCGAGGTGCTGATGATGGTGGCGGCGGCGGTGAGGGCGAGGGCGGTCCCGGACAGTGCGGCCCGCAGGACACGCCCCTTCGTCCGGCGGCGGTGTCTGCCTCGGTACGTCATAGGTCCTCCCGTCGTCGGCCAACTGCCTCCTGCGATCCGGCGGTTGAGTGCTGGAGGGGACAGATGTGGGGGGCCGTGGGAAGGATGGTACGTCAGGGTGTGGCGAGTCCGGTCGAATACCCCGGAATAGGTCGGGAGTAGCCGGGTTCGCTCTGCGGGTTGGGCGGGGGTGTCGTGTTTTGGCTGCCGGTCGGTGGGGGCTTGTCGCGCAGTTCCCCGCGCCCCTTAAAAGGCAGGGGCTACCGCCCCCTAAGAAGGGACGGCCCGCCTTGCCCTCAGTACTCCCGGCGCCGTTGAGTGGGGGAGCAGGTCCAGGGGGTCCGGTGGTAGGAGCGTCTGGACCTCCGCCGCATCGCAGAAACGATACGGCCGGTGGTCCAGGACCGCCCCCAGATATCGGCGTACGCGCGACATCTCGGCGCGTACGGTCACCGTGCGGGCGGGGTCGCCGAACAGGTCGTCGGCCAGTGCGGCGGCGCTGAGGCCGGTGCGGTGCAGGGCCAGGAGGTAGAGCAACTCGGCGTGCCGCGGGCTCAGTTCGTGGGTCCAGGTGCCGGTGACGCCCGTCACGGTCACCGACCAGCGGCGCGGCTGCGACAGGTCGAGGGCGATCCGGGTGGCGCCGCGGGGCGCGGGCTCCTCGTCCGAGACACGCACCAGCCAGCCGCCGGGCAGCGGTTCCACCGAGCACGGGCCGAGCGTGGGCAGCCAGATCCGGTCGGCGCCGATCGTGCTGGGCAGCGCGAGCCTGTCCACGTACGGCATACCGGTGATCGCGGCGGTCCAGCCGTCCTTGTCGACGGCCAGCGCGCGGCCGGTGACCCGGGCGAGGACCGGAGCGGCCACCGCGCGCAACCGGTCAAGCGAGGTCAGATGCCGCTCCCGCAGTTGCGCCTCGGCGAGTTTGGCGACCGAGTCGACCCAGGCGAGCGTCGCCGGGTGCATGGTCTCCCAGGGCCCGCTGATGTCCACGACCCCGATCATCCGGCCGTCGCGCGGGTCGGTGATCGGCGCGCCCGTGCAGGTCCAGGTGGCGTGGGTGCGTACGAAGTGCTCGGCGGCGAAGACCTGGACGGGGCGGCGGACGACGGCGGGCGTGCCGACACCGTTCGTGCCGACGACCTCCTCGCGCCAGTCCGCGCCGATCTCGAAGCCGAACCCGTCGGCCTTGCGCAGCACCGACCGGCTGCCCTCGCGCCACAGCACCCGGCCCTGCGCGTCCGCCACGACCATGATGTGGTGGGTGACGTCCGCGACCGACAACAGCCCCTGCCGCAGTACGGGGAGGACGTGCCGCAGCGGGGAGTCGCGCCGGCGCCGCTCGACCTCGTCGGGACCGAGCACCCCGGCCCGGAAGTCGTGGTCGGGGTCGACACCGCAGCGCAGCATCCGTCCCCAGGACTCCCCGATGACCGGCCGCGGACCGGGCCGGGCGTGCTCTCCGGCCAGCGTCGCGTTGCGCACCTCGTCGAGCACCCGTGCCGCCTGCGCTGCGTCCACACCTGCGAGCCGCGTCACGTCCATCGGCGAGTACACCACTGGGTCCTCCCGGAGAGCCTGAGCGGGCAACCGGCCCCGGCCGCCCGGCCGTGGGACCAGAAACCCGTACTGACTGCACGTCTCATAGTGCCGTCTGTCCGTCGCGGACGGCGACAGTCCGGACGCGAGGGGGAGATTTCACGCAGGGTGCGGAGAGGTTGCAACCCTCTGCAACCCTGGTGAACTTCCGCCGTGTGTCCAAAAATTGGCGCAACGCCGCCTCGCGCGGCGTGCGTGCTCCGCTCAACGGGGCCATGGAACGGGGGTGGTGCCGTGTCGGCGCAGCACCACCCCCGTGCCCCGTACGAGAGTTGACGGCGGCTCAGGAAACGGGCCGCGCGCGCTCCACCACCGAGCCGAGATCCAGGGTGTGCGGCAGCGTCCCGAACGACGCTCCCCAGTCACCGCCCAGGCGTGAGGCGCAGAACGCGTCGGCGACCTCCGGCGGCGCGAACCGGACCAGCAGCGAGCCCTGGAGCACCACCGCGATCCGCTCGACGAGGCGCCGGGCGCGTCCCTCGATGCCGTCCAGGTCGGCGAGTTCGGTCAGCAGGTTCTTGATCGCGCCGTCCAGCCGGTGGTCGGCGCCGCGGGCCCTGCCGACCTCCTGCAAGTAGGCGTTGAGGGCCGCCGGTTCGCGTTGCAGGGCGCGCAGGACGTCCAGCGCCTGGATGTTGCCCGCACCCTCCCAGACGGAATTGAGCGGCGACTCGCGCAGCAGCCGGGGCATGCCCGACTCCTCCACGTAACCGTTGCCGCCGAGGCACTCCAGGGCCTCGACCGCGACCGGCGTGCACCGCTTCGTCACCCAGTACTTCGCGGCCGGTACCGCGATCCGCAGGAACGCCCGCTCCTGCTCGCCCCCGTCGTCGTACGCGGCGGCCAGGCGCAGCCCGAGCGTCGTCGCGGCCTCCGACTCCAGGGCCAGGTCCGCCAGGACGTTCCGCATCAGCGGCTTGTCGATCAGCCTGCCGCCGAACGCCTCGCGGTACGTGGAATGGTGGACCGCCTGCGAGACGGCCTGCCGCATCAGCCCCGCCGAGCCGAGCACGCAGTCCAGCCGGGTCGCCGCGACCATTCCGATGATGGTGCGCACCCCGCGGCCCTCGTCCCCGACCCGGCGCGCCCATGTGCCGTCGAACTCGACCTCGGCCGACGCGTTCGACCGGTTGCCCAGCTTGTCCTTGAGCCGCTGGATGCGGAACACGTTCCGTGTGCCGTCCGCGAGGACCCGCGGCACCAGGAAACACGTCAGCCCGCCGGGAGCCTGCGCCAGCACCAGGAAGCCGTCCGACATCGGCGCCGAACAGAACCACTTGTGGCCCGTCAGCTCGTACGTCCCGTCCTCGGCCAGCGCTCGCGCGGTCGTCGTGTTCGCGCGTACGTCGCTGCCGCCCTGCTTCTCCGTCATGGCCATCCCGAAGAGCACACCGGCCTTCTGCCCGGCGGGCCGCAGATCCTGGTCGTAGACCATGGACGTGAGGCGGGGCTCCCACTCGGCGGCGAGTGCCGGGTCGGTGCGCAGCGCGGGCACCGCCGCGTGCGTCATCGACAGCGGGCAGCCGTTCCCCGCCTCGACCTGCGCCCAGACCACGAAGGCGGCCGCGCGCCGCACATGCCCGCCGGGCCGTGACCACGCAGCGGTCAGGCCCGCCGAGACACCCTTGCCGAGCAGCCGGTGCCAGGACGGATGGAACTCGACCTCGTCGACCCGGTTGCCGTAGCGGTCATGGGTGCGCAGCGTCGGCGGGTTCTCGTTGGCCAGCGCCCCCCACGTCTGGACCTGAGCCGATCCGGAGGTCAGCCCGAGGGCCGACAGATCGCCGTGCGCCTCGTCGAGCAGCTGTGGGTCGAGGTGCCGGTCGACCGCGCCCGTCAGGGCGCGGTCGGCGGTGTAGACGTCGTAGCCGGTCAGCGGTGGGGGCTGGTTGGCCACGATGTGAGTGCTCGCCATGTCTGCGAACCTACCGTTCCTTTGTACTGAGCAGGAGTGGCCCCGCTCAGTCGCACGCCCCGAACGGTGTTGGGCGCACTGGTCGTCCACTTTCGCATCCCGGGCGGCGACACGGATCATGTCCGTGGTCCGCTCCGGGCGGGCGGATTCCCTCGCGACCTGGCCTATGGGTGCGGCCAGAGGCGACGGGGAGGCCCTGAACCATCTCGCTGGTGGAGCAGGGGCCCCGCACGCCGGCGCCGTACTCGGCGTCCCAGATCACGCGGCGACATTAGCTCGATCGGCCAAAGGCCCGGCAACCCCGGGCGTCGATCATCACACGATCGAGTCAAATTGACCGTACCGGTCAGGCGGGGTGCGACAGGGCGGCCAGTTCGCCGGAGCCGCCGAGCGTGTCCTCGCCGTGGACGTTCACCCCCCAGCCCGGGCGGTGGACCGTGTCGAGGTACCGCTCGCCGAGGTCCGGCGCGATCGCCACCGCGGTGAGGTTGCGCCGCCCGTAGCGGGCCAGCCAGTCGGAGGCGCCGCTGACCACCGTGCCGGTGGAGCCGCCGAACAGGAAGCCCCGGGCGGCCAGCCGGCGGCAGGCACGCAGTGTGTCCGGCTCCGGGACGTGCACCACGTCGTCCACGTAGGACTCGTCGAGCAGCGGCGGACGGACGGCCATGCCCAGACCGGGGATCATCCGGGGAGCGGGCGGCCCCCCGAACGTGACCGAGCCGACGGTGTCCACGGCCACGATCCGCACCCGGCGCCGCTGCTGCCAGAACCAGCGCGCGCAGCCCATCAGGGTGCCGGTGGTGCCGGCCCCGACGAACAGCACGTCCAGGTGCGGGAAACGGCGGGCGATGGTTGGTGCCGTGGTGCGGTAATGCGCGCGCCAGTTGCCCTCGTTGGCGTACTGGTTGAGCCAGACGTACCGGTCGTCCGAGGCGCACACCGCGCTCACGTACGCGATCCGCGCGCCCAGGAAGCCGCCGTGCAGATCGGGTTCGTCGATCACATGGACGACGCTCCCCAGCGCCTCCATCATCCGCCGGGTCGCCGGATTGCAGCGCGAGTCGGTCACGCACAGGAACCCGTAGCCACGGCTCGCCGCGATCATGCTCAGCGCCACGCCGAGGTTCCCGGACGACGACTCGACCATGACGGACCCCGGTCGCAGGGTGCCGTCGCGCTCGGCTGTGTTGACCATCTCGGTCGCCGCCTTCAGTTTGATCGACCCCGCGAAGTTGAACCCCTCGCACTTCAGGAAGAGCGGCAGCCCCAGTGCCGCCCTCAGGTCGACGTAGAGGTCGTCCTCGTTGAACTGTGTGGGCTCGGATATGACGGGCATGATGTCCCCCTCCTTCATGCGGCACCGCGCTCCGCTCCTCGCGTGGCGCGGTGCCCGCCGGTCAGCCGTACCGGCGCAGTTCGTGGAAGAAGCCGTCGACGACGTGCGGCTCGCCCCTTCGGGCCACCTCGTCGTGGACGAACTTGCCGACCGCGAGGTCGAGGACCCCGAGGCCGAAGGGCGAGAACACCACCGTCCGGTCCGCCGGTACGGTCACCCGCCCACAGAGCACGTCGTCCAGCGTGCCGTCGAGGAAGTCGCGGCCGCCGGTGAGCTGTTCGGCCAGGTGCGGTGACGTGTCCGCCTTCAGGCAGTGCTCGACGTCGTCCACGAAGTTGGCCGAGCCGAGCAGGATCTCCGGCGCCAGGTCGCGCAGCGACACATGCAGAACGAGCGGGGCGTGGGAGAACCACGCCGGGTCGTGGATGTGCGGCTCGGCCGCGACGGTGGCGAAGACCAGCAGGTCACTTGAGCGGACCAGCGACTCGGCACTGTCGTGCACGGTGATCCGGCCCTTGGTGCCCGACCGTTCCAGATAGCCGCTGAAGCCGGCCGCGCTGTCCGCGGACAGGTCGTACACCCCGGTCTCCTCGAACGACCAGCCGGTGGCGGCCAGATGGGTGTGGATGTAGCGGGCGATCAGACCCGTCCCGACGAAACCGACCCGGGTGGGCCGGGCGCGGTCGCGGCTGAGCCGGTCGGCAGCGAGGGCCGCCGAGGCCGCCGTCCGGGTGGCGCTGATGATCGAGCTCTCCAGGCACGCGAACGGATAGCCCGTGTCGTGGTCGTTGAGGATCAGTACGGCCGAGGCGCGCGGCAGACCGCTCGCCGTGTTCCCGGGGAAGCTGGAGACCCATTTCAGGCCGTCCACCCCCACCGGCCCGCCGATCGAGGCGGGCAGCGCGATGATCCGGGAAGACGGACGGTCCGGGAAGCGCAGGAAGTACGACGGCGGGTTCACCGAGTCGCCCTCGCCGTGCAGCCGGTACACGGCCTCGACGAGGTCGACGATCTCGGACTCCCGCCCGTGCAGGGCCTCGTGGACCTGGGCGCCGGAGACGACGGAGAACGGGGGAGGCGTCAGCGTTCCCGGTTCCGTGGTGGTCGTGCCGTTCTCGTCCGTGGTGGTCATGAGGCCCTCACTTCGATGGTCGGTGCGCAGTCGGTCAGCCGGACCGGGTCGCCCAGGGCGGCGAGCACCTCACGGGGCCCCTCGAAGGGCTCCCTGCTGTGTGCGGTGCGGATGTTGTCGACGAGCAGCAGGTCACCGGAGTGCCACGGCTCGCGTGCGGTGTGGGCCCCGTACACCTCGTTGATGATCAGTACGACGTCCTCGTCGACCGGATCGCCGTTGCCGTAGCGGGTGTTGAAGGGGAGACCGTCGGAGCCGTAGACGTCCACCAGGTACTCGCGCACCTCGGGGTCCATGGTCCACTCGTTGAGGAACGCGATCTGGTTGAACCAGCAGCGCCGCCCGGTGACCGGGTGGCGGACCACGGCGCTGCGGCGCTGCCGGGTGCGCAGGGAGCCGTCGCTCTGCCAGGCGAACTCGATGGCCTGCGTCCGGCAGTAGTGCTCGACGGCCGCGCGGTCCTCGGTGCCGAAGGCCTCGGCGAGGCTCGCCCCGATCTCGTCGTTGTACGTCCGGGTGAGCAGCCAGCCCTCCCGCTCGAACCGTGCGGTGAGGGAGGCGGGCAGCGCGTCGAGCACGGCAGGCGCGTCGGCGACCGCGGTGGCGCCGCCCTGGTCGGGTGCGTCGAGGCAGGCGTACAGCATCAGACCGGGGAACTCCAGCGCGTAGCTCAGCTCGTGGTGCATGCACATCTGCTGGTTCGGCGGCCACTTGGACGAGGAGTACACACCGTCCTCGTAGGTCCGCCGGGGCGCGAAGGACTCCCGGTCGGGCATCAGGGTGGTCGCCAGCCGGCGGAAGACGGCCGCGGTCGTGTCCGGGTCGCGCAGCCCCAGGCCGCGGACCAGGAGGCTGCCG
>NZ_JAPWHT010000030.1:0-40134 GCF_027270795.1 Streptomyces sp. ActVer | reverse complement strand
GTCGGGGCCGGCGCACAGGGCGGGCTTGCCGGCCGCGACCAGCGCGCGGACCTGGTCCGGGCGGGTCAGGAGGGTGGCCTGTGCGCTCGCCACGTCGGCGGCGAACTCGTCCGGCACGACGAGCAGGTCGCCGGCGTTGCCCGGCGTCAGCGTCGCGACGTACTCCGAGCGGTGGCCGCGTCCGCCGACCAGGGCGACGGTGTCCACGACGGCCGGTACGACGGTCATGCCCGTGCAGTCGACGACGATGGCGTTGTCGTCCTGTGCCGCGGTGATGATGCCGGGGCCGACGCCCACGAGCAGGGCGCCCACGAGCAGGACGTCGGCGCCGGTCATGGTCCCGATCAGCGGGTCCATCGTCAGGACCCGGGCGTTGGTGAACAGGACGGGACGTCCCGCGTCGTTCGAGACGATCTCGTCGAAGGCCTTGCTGTTCCAGGTGACGGTGTCCGTGACCGTGTTCGTGCCGATGTCGCTCATCGCCAGCTCCTCAGGTGAGTGGTTCCGTCGGCCTGTGGATTGCGTCGAGCGCGTTCACGCCGGCCGAGGCGGGGCGGCAGTTCCTTGCGGCTGCCTACGGCCAGCCTGGTCGCGGCCACGGAACGGAACCAGGCCGCCGTTTACCCGGGTGTATGGCACCCACCTTGCGCACCGGTTTCGTATGCGGCGGCACCGGCGGGGGTTCCTCCCGCAACGGTCCCTTCTGAGACGGTCCCTCCTGGCCGTGGGTCGCCCAGTGCGCGGGCATGCGCGACCAGTGTCCGGCCCAGCCAGTGAACGGCGAGCGGCATCGACGCCCCGAACGCACACTCCCACCCGGGCTGAAGCCCTGAGTGCCGTCAGCTGCCGGCCCCGCTGGCCAGCCCGCGGCGGCGACCAGCCCTCCGAAGGCGCCGACCCGGGCCCGCCGGCCGATCCGGCCGGGGCCGCCACCGGCCCCGTACCAGTGCCACGCTCGTCCGGCAGCCTCACCCCGCCGACCAGAAAACGAGCACTGGTCCATACCTATCCCAGGGCAGTGAATCGTTTTGGCGAGTCCCTGTCAATGTCTCAAGGGGCTGCGTTTTCAGTCGAGTTCAGGAGGGGCGCGATGGGTTGACAGTCCATTTGCGGGCACCCATCATCGGTGCAACTTCGGCGAGGCGCCTCGCAGACCCACTGTTCCATGAGTCCCAGACCTTCGTGGGCGATCGATTTGAATCGATTCAGGCTACTTGTTTCCGCATCGATCCGGGAGGTACTCATGCGGCGCCGCCGTCTCCTGCTCCACCGAACACCCTTTCCGGGAAGCCTGGTTGGCCTCGCCGTGGTCGTGGCCTTCGCGCTGACCGTGGCTCCCGCGCCGTCCGCCGACGCATCCGCTCCCGCGTCCGTGGCGACGGCGAAAGCCCCAACCGCCGCGCCCAGAGCCGCCGTTGACCCCCTGAACTACTCGCCGACCTCACGCACCCTCAAGCCGACCGCCGTCCACAGGACGTCCGGCAGCGTCGCGGACCCGCAGAACGTCCTCAGCGGGCAGCCGACGAGGATCTCCGGCTCGCAGTCGGCCATCACGCTCGACTTCGGCAAAGAGGTCGGCGGTGTGACAACGTTGTCCTTCGGCGGTACCAGCAGTGGCGGTCAACGGGTCGGCCTGGCGTACAGCGAGTCGTCGCTGTACGTGGGCAACAACAGCGACCGGAGCAGCGGCCGCGACGGCGAGGACGGGGCCCTGTACGCCACGGCCTCCGCCAACGGCAGCTACACGGTGCCCACCGCGAAGCAGCGGGGCGGCTTCCGCTACCTCACCGTCTTCCTCGACACCTCGGGCTGGGTGGACCTCAAGGGCGTGAGCCTCGACTTCACGGCGGCTCCGGGGAAGAGCAACCCGGCCGACTACGCCAACTACTTCCACTCCAACGACGAACTGCTCAACCGCATCTGGTACGCAGGGGCGTACACCGTGCAGCTCAACACGATCGCCTCGAACCAGGGCCGTGCCTGGCCCCCGCCGGCCTCGGAGTGGGACAACGGCGCCACCGTCGGGGTGGGTGACTCCATCCTGGTCGACGGGGCCAAGCGCGACCGCACGGTGTGGCCCGGCGACCTCGGCATCGCCGTACCCAGCCAGTACGCGTACTCGGGCGACCTCACCTCGACCCGCAACGCGCTCACCACGATGTTCGACGCGCAGTCCGCCGAGGGTGAAATCCCCTGGTCGGGACCGCCGTTCAACCTCAAGGGCTCGGACACCTACCACACCTGGACGCTGCTGGGCACGTCGACGTACTACACGTACACGGCCGACCGGGCGTGGCTGGACTCCCAATGGGCCGACTACAAGCGTGGGATGGCCTTCATCATCAACAAGATCGGCAGCAGCAACCTGCTCAACGTGACCCGCACGCAGGACTGGGCCCGGTCCGGCCAGGGCGGCGAGAACATCTCCGCCAACGCGCTGCTGTACGCCGCGCTCCGGGGCGGCGCCACCCTGGCCACGGTCGAGGGCGACAGCGCCCTCGCCGCGAGCTGGAACAGCAGGGCGACCGCCCTCAAGACCGCGGCCAACTCCCGTCTGTGGGACGCCTCGAAGGGGATGTACAAGGACAACCCGACCAGCGGCCTGTACCCGCAGGACGGCAACTCGCTCGCCGTCTGGTACGGGCTCACCGACTCCGCGGCCAAGTCGAAGAGCGTCATCGCGGGGCTCGGCACACGCTGGGGCACCTACGGTCCGACCACCCCCGAGTGGGGCGGCAACGTCTCGCCGTTCGTGGGCGGCATGGAGCTGAACGCCCGCTTCACCGCCAATGACGACCACGGCGCCCTGGACCAGATTCGCCGCACCTGGGGCCACATGCTGAACAGCGACATCGGTACCAAGAGCACCTTCTGGGAGGGCATCAAGGCCGACGGCGGCCTCGCGTACGGCGGTTCGTTCATGAGCCTGGCCCACGGCTGGTCCAGCGCGCCGACCTCAACGCTCACCTTCGACGTGCTCGGCACCGCACCGGAGTCGGCCACCGGCGCGTACCGCTTCGTCCCGCACCCCGGCGATCTGACCAGCGCGGAGGGTCGCATCACCATGCCCCAGGGTGCCGTCAACGCGAACTGGTCCCGTGACCCCGCCGCCGGCACCTACTCGGCGCACCTCACCAGCCCGTCCGGCACCACCGGCCGTATCGGAGTCCCGAAGTTCGGCGGCGGCAACGTCACGGTGTCCGTGAACGGCAGCGTCGTCTGGCGCAACGGAACCTTCACACCCACCTCCGGAATCACGGGTGGCACCCAGGACGACACGTACGCCTACCTCACGGGTGTCGCCCCGGGCGGCTACACCGTGACCGCCACCGGTCTGGGCAATCCCGCTCCGCCCGCCGAGCCGGGAACCGGCGCCCTGCGTGCGGGCTTCACCCGGTGCGCGGGCGAGGGCGGTACATGCTCCTTCAGCGGCACCCGCTCGGTGGCCTACGGGGCCGGAACGTACAGGTACAAGACGGTGACCGACAGCACCGCGTGCACCAACACCGCCTTCGGCGGCGACCCCGCCTCGGATCTCGTCAAGTCCTGCTACGTCGCCGACGCGGGCGGCCCGCCCGGCTACACCGTCTGCGCGGCCGAGGGCGCCAACTGCTCCGTTCCCGGCTACAACCGCGACGTGGCGTACGGCGCCAACGGCAACTTCGCCCACCAGGTCACCAACGGCTCCGTCGCCTGCACCAACGCCCACTTCGGCGATCCCATCGACGGCGTCGCCAAGTCCTGCTATCTGCCGCCGGCCGGGGGACCACCCGGTGGCTGGACCAAGTGCGCCGACCAGAACGGCACTTGTCCGGCCGCCGCCGGCCAGCCGGTGATGTACGGAGCCTTCGGCGCGTTCGCCACCGCCACGGCCACCGGTAACACCCCCTGCACCGACGCCACGTTCGGCGACCCGATCTCCGGGGAGTCGAAGTCCTGCTACACCGCCACCGGCGGCCCGCCCGGCTACGCCACGGCCTGCTCCGCCGAAGGCGGCACATGCGCCTTCAGCGGACAGCGGACCGTCGCCTACGGCGCACGGGGCAGCTTCCTGTACAAGTCGTTCACCGGCGGCACCGGTTGCACGACGGCGGCGTTCGGCACCGATCCGCTGCCGGGCGTGAGCAAGTCCTGCTACCTCACGTCCTGAGAGGTGCGACCCGCCTCGCACCCTGAGTGGTACGACCTGCCTCACACTCTGAGCTGTACGACGCCTCCGGCAGCCCTCGTCTCCCCGCGTGTTCGGGGGCTGCCGGATCACTCCGGGTGGGCCTCAGCGTCCTTCTGCAGCTGCACCGCCGCCAGCAGGCTCAGCTGGGGCTCCGCCTGGCGCAGTGCCTTCACCGCCTCGACCGAGGTGATGTCCCCGGTGAAGCCGGTGTCGGCCAGCCGGGAGCGGACCCAGCGGGCGCGCAGCTGGGTCTCGGTGGCGGCGGCGGTGGACTCAACGAGTGCGGCGGCGCGTTCCAGGCCCGGGCGCTCCTCCGGCGAGGCCTCGGCCAGTGCCTGGCGCAGGGCCGCGGCGACCACGTCCGCGTCCCTGACGGTCAGCACGAAGTTGTTCTTCTTGCTCAGTCCCATGATTCCTGTCATGGGGACAGCCTGGCCGTCATGATCCGTGTATGCCAAGTGACTTGAGGAGGCTCAGAGGCTACCGTCTGCCGGCTACTGGCTGCCTCCTGCCGTACACCGGCTACCGGCTGTCGGCCTGTGCGGTCAGGGTGAAGGCCAGCAGCGCCGTCGTGGTGAAGTCAAGGGCGGGTTCCACGGTCTGCCAGGCGCCCACGTCGTCCACGTACCGCGCGCCCTTGCCGTCGAAGTCGGTCCAGGCTCCTGTCGGCGGGGCGGCCGTGCACTTCCTCATGGTCGGGAAGCCGTTCAACTCCTCCAGTTTCGAAGCCTCGTTGGGGCCGTTGACCACCGCACCTCGCAGGATGGCGCCCTTTCCGTCATGGCTGCCGCGGAGGTTGGCCAACTGGTGTTCCGGGCAGTGCGGGTAGACCTCACCCGCACCGATCACGAAGCTGGTGCCCCAGGCGTTGGCACCGAGGGCCCAGCCCCGCTGCCGCCCGGCAAAGGCCGCGTAGCGGGTGTCCCCGGTGGCCCTGGCGTACAGGCGGGCGGTGGCCACCAGCCCGAAGGTGTGCGGTACGGCGTCGAAGTCGTCGTAGACGGCACCGGCGCCGAACGGGTCGTGCCCGGCGCGATCGACACCGTCCTCCAACTGGCGGCGCAGGTCGGCGTACAACTCCTCGTCCCCGATGCCGTTCGTCCGGGTGCCGTCCAAGGCGATGGCCAGGTCGACGTGGGCCAGGGCGCTGACGTCCGCGACGTTGAGGGTGCCCTTGGCGTCGGAGTCCAGGTAGGCGCGGGCCCAGCGGGCCGAGTCGGCCATCCAGTCGCCCTCCCGGTCGTCGCCCAACTTCTCTGCGGCCAGCGCCAGTTCGGCTCCGGCGAACTCCATGTCGTCCTGCCAGGAGTCCTCGGGACAGAAGGCGCTCGGGAAAGCGGTGAAGAGCGGCTCGTCGGGGTCCGGGTCGGTGTCGGCCAGGCCGTAGACGGCGGCGGCCTTGTCCAGCCACTCCTGCGCCTCGTCCGGGTCCGTGGCGGCCGCGCGCTGTGCGGCGAGGGCGAAGACCGCGGCCATGCGTCCCGCCAGACTGGGGGTGATCGGCTCGCCCGGGTCGTTCGCGCGGAAGACCGGCCGGTGCTTGATTGTGTAGTCGGGGTCACCGGGGGACACGTCGAGCCGGTCGTCTGCCTCGGGCAGCCGCCACACGTCGTGATCCGTCCGTATGTTCTCGTTGCCCGCGCCGATGCCGACCTGGGCGCAGAGCGTCTCGCTGTCCTCGTCCCACATCCTGTCCAGCCAGGCCAACCCGTGCGTGGCCTCGGCGGACAGCTCCTTCATGTCCGGCAGGTCCCGCTGGGCGAGCAGGAGTTCGGCGACCGAGTAGGAGGTGGTGCCGGTGAACTTGAGGAAGTCTCCCGCGTCGAACCAGCCGCCCGAGACGTCGGCCCGGTCACCGGTCGGGGTCAGCCGCTCGTCGAGCAGTTCGTTGCCCTCCTCGTCGTACTCCGGATCTGCGTAGACGGTCGCGTCCTCGTCGGCCAGATGGGAGGGGCCGTGCCTGAGGGCGCCCCCGGGAAGCGCGCCAGCGGGAATCACGTCGGATCCGTCGCGCTGGGCCTGGAGGAAGCGGATGTTGTCCCGGACGAGCGGGGGCATCAGCTCGCGGGCGCCTGCGACGCGGAAGGAGGGCGAGCGGCCCGTCGCGGTGCTGGTCAGGACGATGCGGTAGGTGCCGGGCGTGTTCAGCGCGGACAGGTCGGCGGTGCGTACCGCGGGGTACTTGGAGTTCCAGCGGCCGGTGACGGCTCCGAGCCTGCCCGCCGCGACCACCTCGTCCTTGGCGTCGACGACCTTGAAGCGCGCTCCGGCGAGTGCCGCCGAGGGCCCCATGACGTAGGCCTGCTTCTTCTCGCCGCTCACATGGCCGACCTGGTCGACCCGCACGGCCACCTCGGGAACAGACGGCGTGGAGACCCCGCTGTACAGGTTCATGGCGACGAGCACGGCGCCGAGGCTTGCGGCGATGGTGGTGGTGACCAGCGGCGCGGGGCTGCGCAATACGTTCATGCGCCCACGGTGCCGGGACCTTCATGAGATGAGGATGAGGACGCCCGGGGCACGTCCGTGGGCAGCCGCAGTTCGGCGAGCAGGCCGCCGCCGGGAGCGTCCGCGAGGCGGGCGGTGCCGTGATGCAGTCCGGCGACCCAGCGGACGATGGCGAGGCCTGCCCCTGTTCCCGAGGCGGCCCCCGTTTCTGTGGCGGCCCTCGATCGCGAGTCGGCTCCCGCGCCCGAGGAAGCCCCCCGTGACACCCCGGCCGAAGACCCGCTCCCGGTCCGCGGGCGGCACGCCCGCCCCGTGGTCACGGACCGCGACCAGGCCCGGCGTGACGGTGACCTCCACCGGTGACCCGGCCGGGCCGCCGTGCCGCTGAGCGTTCGCCACCAGGTTCCGCACCGCCTCGGCCAGCAGATCCGGGTCCCCGAGCACCACCACCGGCTCGGTGCTGACCGTGACGCTCTCGTGGTCCGGCAGCTCCTCGACCGTGGTCTCCACCAGCTGGTCGAGGCGCAGGGGCACCAGCTCGGCGCGCTGGGCACCGGATTCCAGCCGGGCCCTGGCGAGCAGCCCGGTGACCAGCCGACTCAGCCGGTCCACCAGCCGCAGGGCCTCGTCGGAAGACGCGGAAGAGCCTGAAGCACCGGATGAGGAATCCCGTTCCACGACGAGCCGCAACGTCGCCAGCGGCGTACGCAGCTCGTGTGCCGCTTCTGCCAGGAACTGTTCCTGCCGCGCCAGCCCGCGCAGGGCGGGACGCATGGCCCGGCCGGACAGCAGATGGCCGACGGCCGCCGCGCAGCAGACCAGAGCCGTGCAGCCGAGGGCCAGCCAGCGAACGAGGACGTCGTGATCGCGTTCGCTGCGCGCCAGCTCCGTGCCGACCAGCACGGCCGCGCCGATCCGGTCGCCGTCCCAGACCGGGGCCGCCGCCCACTTCAGCCGCCCGCCGTCCACGGAAGGGGCGCTGACGACGACGGTCCCCTGTTCCTCCAGGACGCTCCGCCAGACATCGTCGAGCCGGTCGCGACCGGGCAGCGCCGAACGCGCGGGAACGACGTTCCGAACCGACGGCGACTCTCCCGGCGCCGCCTGCAGAACGGCCAACACCTCTGCGCTCCGGGCGAGTTCGTCCTCACGCAGCGGCTCCAGATGGAGCACTCCCGCGTCGAACCAGACCGCCCGCGACAGCCCGACGGCACGGCTGCCGACCTCGTGGTCGAGCCCGGACCGGCGGGACTGGGAGTCGATACGTACGGCGACAACGGCGAGTACGACCAGACAGGCGGCGGTCGCCGAGGCGAACAGGAGCGTCATCAGCCGACGGGTACGCCGCAGCCGGGCCACGGCGGGAGACATGGGGGACCTGGGTGACACGTCGTGCCGGCGGCGGATCACGCCCGCGCCTCGGCGGACGGCTCCTGATCGGCTCCGCCCAGTCGGTAGCCGACACCACGCACCGTCCCGATCGGATCGGGCGGCCCGAGCCGTCGCCGCAACTGACCGATGAGGACGTCCACCACATTGGACATCGGCTCACTCGCCTCGTCCCAGCAGCTCTCGATCAGCTCGGTACGCGTGACGACCTCGCCCGCGCGCAGCATCAGCAGCTCAAGGACCGCGAACTCCTTGGCCGACAGGCTGAGCAGCACCCCGGCCCTGGACACACGGCGCCGTGGGAGATCGACCTCCAGGTCGCCCTCCCTCAGGACCGGTGGCCGCGTGGGCTGCTCCCTGCGGCACAACGCCCTTACCCGTACGACCAGTTCGGCGAAGGCGAAGGGCTTGACCAGATAGTCGTCGGCCCCGTGCTCGAAGCCGGCCACCCGGTCGCCCACCGCGTCCAGTGCCGTCAGGAGGAGAAAGGGCAGTACGGATCCCGTCCGCCGGTGTGCGGCGAGCAGCGTGAGCGAGTCACCGTCCGGGACCGAGCGGTCGGCCACGACACAGTCGTAGCTGTTGACCGAGAGCTTGAGATCCGCTTCCGCCAGAGTCCGCGAGAGGTCCACCGCGAACCCCGCACCACGCAGCTGAGCAGCGACGACGGGCCCCAGCTCGGGGTCGTCCTCCAAGACCAATACGCGCATGGCCCGGAGCTTAGACGGTGCGGTCGCCGGGGCCCGGTGGCCCGGTGGTCGCCCGGTCGTGCGGACCGGACCGTCATGTCCGCCGACGCGTCATGGCGGGGGAGGAACAGCGCTCGGCTGTTCCTCCCCCGCCATGACGGGACGGACTTCAGACGACCTGGGCCGTGGGCAGGATGGTGACCTCGGTGAGGTTGACGTGACGCGGGACGGCGGCCATGAAGGCGACGGTCTCGGCGACGTCGGCGCTCTGGAGAACGTCGATGTCGTGGATGAGGTCGGCCATCAGCTTGGACGCGTCGGGGTCGGTGACATGGTCGGGCAGTTCGGTGTCGACCATGCCCGGCTCGACGGTGGCGACGCGGACCATCTTGGGACCGAGCTCGACGCGGAGCAGCCGGGTGAGGTGGCTGATGTACGCCTTGGTGCCGGAGTAGATGGAGAACTTCGCCAGGATGCGGGTGGCCGCGATGGACGAGGTGTTGATCAGGTCGGCGGGCCTGCCCTGGGCGGCGGAGTCCGTCAGGTGGGGGAGGAACGCGGCGATGACGTTCATCAGGCCGGTGATGTTGAGGTCGATCTGGCGCTGCCAGTCGTCGACCTTCAGCTCCTCGATGCCGGAGATGAGCTGGACACCGGCGTTGTTGAAGACGAGGTCGGCCTTGCCGAAGCGGGCGGCGACCTGGTCGGCGGCGGTCTGGACGGCGGCGCGGTCGGTGACGTCGACGGCCAGGGCGAGCGCGGTGCCGCCGGCGGCCTCGATGTTCTTGACCAGGCTGTCGAGGCGCTCCTTGCGCCGGGCCAGCACGACCACGGTGGCGCCGAGTTCCGCGAGGCGTTCGGCGGTGAGGGCACCCATGCCGCTGGAGGCGCCGGAGACGACGGCGACGCGACCGGCCAGGGGGGTGCCCGTGAGCAGAGCAGCAGACATCACAAAATCTCAATCTCTTTGATCGGAAGGTGGGGAGAGCCGAAGGCGGGGGAGACGGCGATACGTCAGGCGGCGTCCTCGTGCGCGGTGGCGGCGGACTTCTCGCGCCACGGGGCGAGGTCGTCCTGCACCTGCTGGTACTTCACGTCGAGCCGCTCAAGGGTGTCGCGACCCAGGTAGAGGTGCGTGGGCAGCTTCTCGCCGGAGGCGACCTCGACGATGAGGGCGGCGCCCTTGACGGGGTCACCGAGCTGGGCGTGGTTGGCCCGGTCGATCCAGTCCAGCGTCACGTGCGCGGGGGTGTCGTCGTAGTCGGTGATGCGGTTGGCCGCCACGGAGAGCGAGCTGGAGTCGAGGAAGTCGGTGCGGAAGACACCAGGCTCGACGACCACCGACTGAATTCCGAACGGGGCCATTTCGGCGGAGAGCGCTTCGCTGATACCGGCGACCGCGAACTTCGACGCGCAGTACAGGCTGACACCGGGCTCGCCCTCGAAGCCCGAACGAGAGCCGATGTGCACGAGCTTGCCCGAGCCCTGCTTCCGCATGACGGGCAGCACGGCGCGGGTGACGTTGATCAGGCCGAAGACGTTGAGGTCGAACAGCGACCGGGCCTCCGCGTCGGTGATCTCCTCCAGCGCGCCGAGCAGGCCGCGACCCGCGTTGTTCACCAGGACGTCGATGCCGCCGAACCGCTCCACGGCGGCGTCGACCGCCTGCGGGATGCTGTCGTTGTCCGTGACGTCCAGGGCGACCGCGAATACGTGGTCGGAATCCTTCAGATCGGCCGGCACACGCTCCGGGTTCCGTACGGCGACCACGACATTGTTGCCGCCCGCCAGGGCGGCCCGAGCGATTTCAGCGCCGATTCCGCGGGAGGCGCCGGTGACAAACCACGTAGCCATGGGAAAAACCTCTTTCGGCGTTTCCCCTTTTCGGGGATTTCCTGTTGACGTATTCGAGTCTGCCCATGGGCCGAGGCGCGATGAAGGCCGTGCTTTTCCTGGGAGTCCCATACCTAGGAAGAGGAGGCGAACGTGGCTCAGGCGCCCTGTGCGGGATTCCCCTGGTGGGGTACTTCGGGCGCGCTGATGGAACCCAGCAGGGACAGACGGTCCTCGGAGGGGGAACCAGGCTCTGCCTGCAGGATGACGAGCTGCTGTCCCGGAGCGCTGCGGATGTTGAGGGCCTCGTGCCTCAACTCCAGGTCCCCCACGCCGGAGTGGTACATCTGCTTGACCTCGTACGGCGGGACCCGCGTGTACTCGCGTGCCCACAGGGAGCGGAACTCCCCGCTGCGCACGGACAGTTCACCGACGAGCTGCAGGATGCGGGGATCCTCGGGGGTGCTCGCGGCGGTCTGCTGAAGGTCGGCGACCGCGCGGTTCTTGGCCCGTTCCGCGTTCCGGTAGAAGGTCTTCGCCGCGGGGTCCAGGAAGAGCATGCGCAGTACGTTGTCGTGCTGCGCGAAGTCACGATAGAGGGCGTCGGCCAGTGCGTTGGTCGCCAGCAGGTCCTGGGCGTGACCGATGACGAAGGCCGGTGTCCTGGTCCAGCCTTCGATCAGTTGCCGCAGGTGCGGGCGGACACGCTCGACCCGGAAGGGGGACTTCGTGCGACGGGTTGCCGGCCGGCCCAGCCGGAAGAGTTCCTTCTTGTCCTCCTCCCCGAGGCGCAGCACGCGGGCCATGGCCTCCAGGACCCGCGGGGAGGGGCTGAGTTCACGGCCCTGCTCCAGCCGGCTGTAGTAGCTCAGGCTGACACCCGCGAGCGCCGCGACCTCGTCGCGCCGCAGTCCGGGCACCCGTCGTCGTCCGGCGCCGGGCAGCCCCGCGTCCGCGGGGGTGAGGCGTTCCCGGTGGGACCGGAGAAACTGACCCAGCCCTTCAACCAGGTCGGGGCGCGTGTCGTTGTCCATGCTTTCGAGGCTAGGCGGAGAACGCCCGGAAATGGTGTGCGGACGGTGGGTGCGTTACACCCAGGATTGCGGGCGCGCTTCACCCCGTGGCTACTCTGCGTATGCGTTCCTGTCGCCCGACGTCATATTGCGCAATCAGGACTTCTGATCGACCGGAAACCATCTAGGCTTGCCGCATGAGCAATGGGACACCTTTGGGTGATTTCCTCAGAGCCCGTCGAGAAGCCCTGAAGCCGCACGATGTCGGTCTTCCCGAATACGGGCGACGTCGGGTGCCGGGACTGCGCAGAGAGGAAGTCGCGCTACTCGCGGGAGTCAGCTCCGACTACTACATCAGGCTGGAACAGGGGCGTGAAAGCAGCCCCTCCGCGCAGGTGGTCGAGGCCGTGGCACTCGCGCTGAAACTGGACGCGGAAGCCGCCGACCATCTCAACCGCCTCTGCCTCACCGCCTCGCAGCGCCCGCGCGACTGGGGCGAGGCGGAGGTCAGCCAGCAGCTGTTGCAGCTGATGGACGGGTGGGAGCACACTCCGGCCTTCGTGGTCGGTCCGGCCCTCGACATCATGGCGGGCAACTCCCTCGCCACGGCTCTCCACAGCGGATTCGACCACTTCGACAACCTCGCCCGCATGGTGTTCATCGACCCGGCGGGGCGCGAGTTCTACCAGGAATGGGAGCGGGCCGCGCACTCCTGCGTCGCCGAGATCAGGGCCGCCTACGGCCACGATCCCGAATCGGCCCGTATCGCCGAGGTGGTGGCGGAACTGTCGGCCCAGAGCGAGGAGTTCGCCGCGCTCTGGAAGATGCACGAGGTCAAGGGCAAGTCCCAGGAAGGCAAGCACCTCAAGCATCCTGAGGTCGGAGACCTGAACATCAAGTTCGCGGCCTTCACGGTCAACGGGGCCCCGCACCAGCAACTGGTGGTCTACCAGGCCGAACCGGCCAGTCCGACGGCGGCCGCCTTCGAGACGCTGAGGGCCATGGCAATCGCGCCGAAACAGGCCACGCCCGCCGAGCCGACGGAGGCCACGGCGACCGGGTCGACGCAGGCCACGGCGACCGGGTCGACGCAGGCCCAGGCAGCCGCGCCCGTGGCCGACCTCGCAGGCAAGGAGCAGTAGCGGCGGGGAACGGGATCATGTGAGCCGGGGGCGAGGCTGGTCCTCCCGCACCCAGGAACAACGTGGCCTTCATCGCGGTGTGCCCGTCTGCCGACACTCGATGCGACAGACAGTGCGCCGGCCGGGATGCCGGCGCCCGGATCGCACGGCGCAGGAGCAGACATGATCACCGTGAAGGACCTGCAGCCCCACCCCCTGGACCAGGTTCACCGGCTCATCGAACCCGGCCCCGTCATCCTGGTCACCACCAGGCATCGCGGCATCCCGAACGTGATGACCAACGGGTTCAACATGATGGTGCGCCACGCCCCGCCGCTGATCGCGTGCACCATCGGCCCCTGGGACCACAGCTATCAGGCGCTGGTCGAGACCGGCGAGTGCGTCGTCTCGGTCCCGACGGCGGACCTGGCCGGCACCGTGGTCGACATCGGCAACTGCTCGGGCGCCGACGTGGACAAGTTCGAGGAGTTCGACCTGACCGCCGTGACCGGTGAGCAGGTCCAGGCACCGCTCGTGGCCGAATGCTTCGCCAACATCGAGTGCAGGGTCGCCGACACCAGCCTCGTGGCCGACTACAGCCTCTTCGTCCTCGAACCCGTCAGGGCGTGGACCGACCCCTCACAGCCCCAACCGCAGCTGTTCCACCACCGCGGAGACGGAACCTTCACCCTGGACGGGCCGACCGTCGACCTGAAGGACCGCATGACCAAGTGGCATTACCTTCTGTAGCGCTCGCGCGTCAGAGAGGGCCGTCGGCGGTGCTGCGTGCGACCGACGCCGTATCTCTGTATCTCGGCTCCACCGGCGCGGTTCCGTTGCCGCTCGGGACCCGGTACGGCTCAAGTTCCTTGAGCTGTGCGTTGGTGCGCCGGTTCCGGCGGAGGCGTACCGGAAGCGGTGTGCGGGAGTCCGGCAGCAGGCGCTGGGCGCGGAACGCGGACTTCAGGAAGACGCGGACGAGACGCTCGCGGCGGGGGCCGATCCAGCCGATGCGATGGAGCCGGCAGACCCGCTCGCCCGCGAGGTAGCGGGTCACGTCCCTGCCGAACGACCGTAAGGGGGCGGGGAACCAGCGCTCCGCGAAGAAGTCCATCATCGCGGTCGCCACGCGATGGCCGGACTCCGTCGGCTCGTACGGCCTGGACTCGAACTCGACGGCGAACGAGGTCATCGCGTCCCAGTCCGCGGGAAACGCCTCGTCGGACAGTGGGCCGGACTCGCGTTCCAGGAGGCGGAAGAGCTCCTGCGCCCATCGGTGCCAGGCGGTCCTCATGGGTTCGCTCGTGCCGGGCAGGCCCAGCGAGGTCTGGAGACGGTCGCCGAACGTGGCCAGCAGCACCAGCGGATAGACGAAGTCGTCGGTGTCGTCGAAGTTGCCGGGTAAGTGCGGGGTTCTTCGGGCGATTGCCAGGTGGATACGGTTCAGCCGCGCGGCGGCCCCGCGGCCCGCCGTACTGGACAGGCCGTCCACCATCCAGGCCATCAGGAAGTCGTTGCCGTCCTGGAAACGCCGGTGGGGCCTCGTCTCCAGCTTCGAGGTGTGGGCCAGCGTGGCGGCCCCGAAACCCTGCTGCATCATGCGCATCGTGCCCGGATAGACCATCATCGCCAGGGCGAACTCCGGGACGCGGTGGCCGACATAGAGCGAGACCATCCGCTCCCAGTCGGTTTCCGGGTCCATCCGGGACAGTTCGCGGTCGACCCACTTGTATCCGCGGCGCAACGTCGGTTCCCCCTGTCTCCGACCATGCGTTGTGGCGTACCGGCCGCACGTCCGTCGGCTTCGTCCGCAGGACGGCGCATGATCCCCGTGGGGGAGAGGACGCTCCTGCTCCTCCTCTCGATACCGCGGCTCGTTGTGACTTGCGCCATACCGCCGGCGCCCTGCGAAGCAACCCTTCCGGGGATGCGGTCGTCTTACCCGGCGTCGTGTTCGGAGGATCAGGGTCATGATCAGCCTCCGTCCACGTGTACCAGCAGTCGACTGAAAGGGCGCAGTCCATGGAGCTCGATCCCAACCTCTGCCTGGACGTTCCGGAGGGGTTCGACGACTCGGATGCCGAGAGCCAGGTGCATCCCATAGCCAGGAAGCTGTTCCCCGCCACAACCGCCGCGGAAGCCTTCGGGAAGGCCCAGGAGTGGGTGGGGGAGAACCAGGTCTTCCTGCTCGATGTCTCATGGGACTTCGCGTACGACGAGGACGAGCCCTACACCCTGAGCGTCTACTTCACGTTCGAGCTGGAACCCGAAGACGACTGACAAGGGCTGCCGAGTCCGGCGGCGTCCCGATCCAGCAGGTGCGCATGCACCGATCGGCGTTCCGCAAATGCAAGGATCAGATCGTGCTTTCCTTTGCATCCACTGGAACCGCTACCTGAATGGGTGGCATGTGCGTTTGCGTGAGGCGGGTGTCCGGGTACGGTCATGCGGGAGGTGGTGGCCCGTGAGTCAGTCCCTCGCAGCTGCCCGCACAGCCGCCGGCCCCGTGGCGGAACTGGTGCTCGCCGGTGATCTGGACCGCCCGGCCCGGATGACGGTGCCCGAACTGCTCGCCTGGCCGCAGCACGAGGCCGAGGTCAGCTTCGAGCGCGCCACCAGCGGTATCCGGCACCACCGCTTCACCGGACCGCTCCTGCACGACGTACTGACGGCCGCCGGCCCCGCCTTCGACCCCGCCCGCCGCAAGGACCGGCTGCGCTTCCTCATCGCCGTGTCCAGCAGGGACGGCCACCACGCGCTGCTGTCCTGGGCCGAGATCGACCCCGACTTCGGCCGTGCGCCGGTCCTGCTCGCGGTCGGCATCGACGACACCCAGCTCGACAGCGAGGGACCCCAACTCGTCCTGCCCCAGGACCGCTGCGGCGCCCGGCACATCAGCGGCATCGACACGATCCGCGTGGACGGCGGCTACACCCCGTGGACGTGACACCGCCCGGCATGTGACAGCAGCCGCCCCGGAGGCGCGCCGTCCGGCCCATGCTGTACGTCGGCACACCGGCACCCCCGGGCACGCAGCCCCCTCCCGCGGAGGTCACGCATGCAACTGCGCCAGCTGGAATACCTGGTCGCCCTCGCCCGCGAGCGCCACTTCGCCCGCGCGGCGGCCGCCTGCTACGTCTCCCAGCCGTCGCTGTCCGCCGCGATCCGCCGCCTCGAACACGAACTGCACGTCCCGATCGTGCGGCGGGGAGACGGTACGAGGGCCTCGCCCCGGAGGGCGAGGTGGTCCTGGCCTGGGCGCACTGGCGGGAACGGGCGCGCACTCGTACTCGGTCAGCAAGTGACCGCGCACTGGTACCCGGTCACCAAGTGACCGGCCTCCCGGCCGAGTTGTGACCGGCGGAGGCCACCCCCGTTCCCCTCAGGCGCGGTCGATGTGCACGTTCGTCGACTTCACCCGGGCGGTGGCCTCCACCCCGACCTCAAGTCCCAGCTCCTCGACGGCCTCCCGGGTCAGCAACGACACCAGCCGGTGCGGCCCGGCCTGGATCTCCACCTGGGCCGCGACGTCGCCGAGCTTCACGGCGGTGACGATGCCGGGAAAGGCGTTGCGGACGGAGGTGTACGAGACGTCCTCCTCGCTGCCGCTCTTCGCCAGCTCGACGGAGAAGGCGGCCAGGTCCCGCCCGTCGATGAGGCGCCGCCCGCCCTCGTCCCGGTGCGTGGCCACCCGGCCCGCGTCCGCCCACCGCCGGGCGGTGTCCGGACTGACTCCGAGCAGCCGCGCTGCCTGGCCGATCGTGTAGGACTGCATACGCGTCAAGATAGGCGATCAAGCGCCGACGTACGCCGCCAGGTGCTCGCCGGTGAGGGTGGAACGGGCGGCGACGAGGTCGGCGGGAGTGCCCTCGAACACGATCTTGCCGCCGTCATGACCTGCGCCCGGACCGAGGTCGATGATCCAGTCCGCGTGCGCCATGACCGCCTGGTGGTGCTCGATGACGATGACCGACTTGCCGGAGTCGACGAGCCGGTCGAGCAGACCGAGCAACTGCTCGACGTCGGCGAGGTGGAGACCGGTGGTCGGCTCGTCCAGTACGTACACGCCGCCCTTGTCTCCCATGTGGGTGGCCAGCTTGAGCCGCTGCCGCTCGCCGCCGGACAGCGTGGTGAGCGGCTGGCCGATGGTGAGATAGCCGAGCCCGACGTCGGCGAGCCGCTGGAGGATCCGGTGCGCGGCCGGCGTGTGCGCCTCGCCGCTGCCGAAGAACTCCTCGGCCTCGGTCACCGGCATCGCCAGCACCTCGCTGATGTCGCGCCCGCCGAGGCGGTACTCCAGCACCGACGCGTCGAACCGCTTCCCGCCGCAGTCCTCGCAGGTGGTGGAGGTGCCGGCCATGATTCCCAGGTCGCTGTAGATGACTCCGGCGCCGTTGCAGGTGGGGCAGGCACCCTCGGAGTTGGCGCTGAACAGCGCGGGCTTCACGTCGTTGGCCTTCGCGAACGCCTTGCGGATCGGGTCGAGCAGTCCGGTGTACGTCGCCGGGTTGCTGCGCCGCGAGCCGCGGATCGGGCTCTGGTCGATCGACACCACACCCTCGCCGGTGGGCACCGACCCGTGCACGAGCGAGCTCTTGCCGGACCCTGCGACGCCCGTGATGACGCTGAGCACCCCGAGCGGGATGTCGACGTCGACGCCTTGCAGGTTGTTCGCCGTCGCGCCGCGGATCTCCAGCGCACCGGTGGACTTGCGCACCTCCTCCTTGAGGGAGGCCCGGTCGTCGAGGTGGCGTCCGGTGATGGTGTCGCCGGCCTTCAGCCCTTCGACGGTGCCCTCGAAGCAGACGGTGCCGCCCGCCGTTCCGGCGCCGGGGCCGAGGTCGACGACATGGTCGGCGATCGCGATCACCTCCGGCTTGTGCTCGACGACCAGCACGGTGTTGCCCTTGTCCCGCAACTGCAGCAGCAGGTTGTTCATCCGCTGGATGTCGTGCGGGTGCAGGCCCGCGGTGGGCTCGTCGAAGACGTAGGTGACATCGGTGAGCGAGGAGCCGAGGTGGCGGATCATCTTGACGCGCTGCGCCTCACCGCCGGACAACGTGCCCGACGCCCGGTCGAGCGAGAGATAACCGAGGCCGATCTGCACGAACGAGTCCAGGGTCTGCTGGAGCGCGGTGAGCAGCGGCGCCACCGAAGGCTCCTTGACGCCACGGACCCATTCGGCCAGGTCCCTGATCTCCATCGCGCAGGCGTCGGCGATGCTCTTCCGGTTGATCTTCGACGACCGGGCCCCCTCGGTCAGCCGGGTGCCGTCGCACTCGGGGCAGGTGGCGAAGGTGACCGCCCGCTCCACGAAGGCCCGGATGTGCGGCTGCATCGCTTCCTTGTCCTTGGACAGGAACGACTTCTGGATCTTGGGGATCAGCCCCTCGTAGGTGAGGTTGACGCCGTTGACCTTCACCTTGGTCGGCTCGCCGTAGAGGAAGGCCTGCATCTCCTTCTTGGTGAAACTGCGGATCGGCTTGTCCGGGTCGACGAAGCCGGACTGGGCGTAGACCTGCACGGTCCACTGGCTGTCCGACTTCCAGCCGGGGATGGTGAACGCGCCCTCGGCGAGCGACTTGGAGTCGTCGTAGAGCTGGGTGAGGTCGATGTCGGAGACCTTGCCCCGGCCCTCGCAGCGTGTACACATGCCGCCGGTGCGGTTGAAGGTCGCCTTCACGGTCTTGGTCTTGTCGGCACCGCGCTCGACGGTGATCCCGCCGCTCGCCCTGACCGACGCGGTGTTGAAGGAGTACGCGCTGGGCGGTCCGATGTGGGGTTTGCCGAGCCGGCTGAAGAGGATGCGCAGCATCGCGTTGGCGTCGGTGGCGGTACCGACCGTGGAGCGGGGGTCGCCGCCCATCCGCTGCTGGTCGACGGTGATCGCGGTCGTCAGCCCGTCGAGTACGTCCACCTCCGGCCGCGCCATCGTCGGCATGAAGCCCTGAAGGAAGGCGCTGTACGTCTCGTTGATCAGCCGTTTCGACTCCGCCGCGATCGTGTCGAACACCAGGGAGCTCTTGCCCGAGCCGGAGACACCGGTGAACACCGTCAGCCGCCGCTTGGGGATCTCGATGCTGACGTCCTTGAGATTGTTCTCGCGCGCCCCGTGCACGCGGATCATGTCGTGGCTGTCGGCATCGTGCGTCGCAGGCGACTGCGCGTCCGTCCTCGTGATCCTGCTCATCGTGTCTCCCTCCGTGGGACGGGCCCGCTCCCGCGGTTCTCCGTCGGCGTCGCCTGGCTCGATCGATCAGACCGGCTTCGAGCAGCATGTCTGGTTCTACTTCGTCGGCGCCGGTCGCGGCAACGGGACGCTGTCATTCCTGATGGGCGGTGCCGGCCGGGGTGTCCCGGCCCTCGCCCGGCCGAGGCGTCAGACCGACCAGCGGCCGTCGCGCATCAGCTCGCGGTCGTCCAGTTCGTTCACTTCACGCCAGGCCTGGATGCGGCGCGGAGAGATCCGGAACCAGCGATACGGCGTGGCCAGCGTCCGCGGATCGAATTCGGTGTGCGCGGCGAACCGGTCACCCCTCTCCTTCGGCAGCTCGTCGATCTCCAGGACCTCGACCTCGCCATCGATCATGACCACGTCCCGGGTCGGGCCAAGACTCAGCCGAACGGTCCGGGTGGCGGCCAGGTTCCTTCCGGTGGGGCTCTTCGTAGGCGTGGCCACCAGTAGGGCTTCACCGTCCCAGTCGAAGGAGAGCGGTACGAGGTACGGCGTACCGTCCGCCGAAGCACTCGCCACCCACAGATCGACGTCGCGGGCGAGCCGGTGCTCGGTGTCGCGACGACGCCGGGCGCGGGAGCGGGGGGCGGCGGTCGCCTCGGCCGGCTTCGCCTCGGCGTCCGGCACGGTCGTGACTCCCTGTGCGGCAGAGCCGGTCATGGTCACTCCTGAATCGGTCGTGTCGTGAGGGGAGGCCGGGGACGCGCCCGGGGACGCGTTCGTGTCGTCGCGCGGCGGGAATCCTGGCTGACTCGTGAAGCACATGCCGGTCACGCTAGCCGCGGCCCGAGGGCAGCGCTTCTCGATTCCTGACCGATGCGTTCAGGCACTTCACCAGGTACGACCGGCTCGGTTGCTTCACCAGGTACGAGCGACGCGGCCTCTCAGCCACGTACCCCCGGCTGGACGCTGTCCGGTGGTGCCGCCGTGGTGCCGCGTGTCACGAGGTGCGGGGCGATGACGGTCTCCGTGCCGGACCGTTCCTCGCCCTCCAGCCTTGCGACGGCCCGTCCGACGGCGAGTTCGGCGAGGCGGGAGGCGTCCTGGCCGACGGTGGTGAGGTCGATGTGGGCGAGGCGGGCGAGGTGGCTGTTGTCGAAGCCGACCACGGAGATCTCGTCGGGAACGGGCACCCGGGCGCGGAGGAACGCGTCGAGTACGCCCGTGGCGCAGCGGTCGTTGAAGGCGAGCACGGCGGTGGGCCGCGGCCGCGCGTCGAGGAGGGCGCGGGCGGCCGTGGCACCGTCCTCCTCGGTCAGGCCGCCGGGCAGAACGCGCGCACGGTCGGCGAGACCGTGGCGGTTCATGGCGGTGCGGTAGCCACGGCGCCGGTCGGCGGCGCCCGGTGCCTTTCCGCCGTCGACGTGGGCGATGTCGCGATGTCCGAGGGCCACCAGATGGTCGACGGCCTGGCGGGCACCCTCGTCGTCCGCGGTGCGTACGACGTCCACACCGGCGGCGGGTGGCCGCAGCCGCCGTACCACGGAGACCACCGGCAGGTGGGCCGACAGCTCGGCCAGCCGTGCGGCAGGGGCCTGCGGACCGAGCAGGATCAGGGCCTCGCAGCGGTCGCCGAGCAGCGTGTCCACCGCCTGCCGCTCACTGCGGCTGGGGGCGACGGCGCTGAGGGCGACCTGGTAGCCGGCGGACTCGGCCGCGGTGTAGATGCCCTCCACGAGGTCGGTGTGGAAGGGATGCTGGAGACCGAACTGCACCCCGAGCAGACGCGAGCGGCTGCTGCGCAGCAACCGGGCCCGGGAGTCCGGCCGGTAGCCGATCTCCCGCGCCGCCTCGAGCACCCGCTCGCGGGTGGCCGCGCTGGCACCCTTGGCCTCGCGCATCACGATGGAGACCAGCGCCGTGGACACACCGGCCCGGGCCGCCACGTCGGCGAGGGTCGGCCGCTTTCCGTCCGGGACCGCGGGGGTCGCTGGCACCGCCGGCCTCCCTGGTCGAGGTGTGTGACTCGGTCGAGGGGCGTGCCCCGCCGAGGTGTCTGCTTCCGCCGACGATCGTAGACCAAGGGCGAACGCACTGGTCGGAGAGAACTGCAACGTTCTAGATCCGAGCCGTCCCGGAGCTTGACACGGCGCCCCGGCGGCTGGCGTACTGCTACTCCCGACCGATTCTAGAACGTTCTAGTCGGTCGTGCCCCGTGGCGAACGAGAGAGGGCGAGCAGCGATGTTCACGTTGGCGGTCTGTGCCGAGATGGTCTTCCGGGACCTGGCGATACCCGAGCGGGCTCGGCGTGTTCACGACGCCGGATTCCAGGTCGAGATCTGGGACTGGACCCGGCACGATCTCGACGCCCTGGCCCGGACCCCGGCCGAGTTCTCCTCGATGACCGGCTACATCCGCGGCAGCCTCACCGACGAGGACGGGGCCGCCGAACTCCTGCGTACCGCCGAGGAGTCGGTGCGGGCGGCCGAGCGGCTGGTCTGCCCCCGGCTGAACCTCCACGGCACCGGCCTGGACGGCGAGGGCCTGCCCGTGGTGCCGGTGACCGGCGAGCCCACCGGGGAGATGTGGATCGCCGCCCATCGCACACTCACCCGCCTCGCCGAGCTCGGCGAGAGCGCGGGGATCACCTTCACCCTGGAGAACCTCAACACCGCCGTGGACCACCCCGGGGTGCCGTTCGCCAAGGCAGCCGACACCCTGGCCCTGGTCGCGGCCGTGGACCGTCCCGGGCTGCGGATGAACCTCGACCTCTACCACGCGCAGATCGGCGAGGGGAACCTCGTCGAACTGGTCCGCCGGGCCCACGGCCTGGGCCTGATCGGCGAGATCCAGGTCGCCGACGTACCCGGCCGCTGCGAGCCTGGGACGGGGGAGATCAACTACCCGGCCGTCGCGCGTGCCCTCGTCGACCTCGGCTATGAGGGCACCGTCGCTATGGAGGCATGGGCTTCCACCGACAGCGACCTCGCTCTGGAGGGGTTCCGCTCGGCCTTCACGCCCTGAGGTCGCCGCACTCCACATGGCACCGCATTCCACACGCGCCCCTTCCCGTCGGCGCCGCCCGCCCGCAGACGTACGGAGAACCCGGATGACCACACACCAGCCCCTCGCCGTCGGCCTCATCGGTGCCGGACGGATGGGCTCCTTCCACGCCGAGACGCTCGCCCGCCGCCTCCCCGGTGTCCGCCTCGCCGCGGTCGCCGACCCGGCGCCGGGCGCCGCGAACCAGCTGGCGGACCGGCTCGCGGACCACCTCGGCCGTCCCACGGCGTACACCGAGATCGGCGAACTCCTCGCCGACCCGCGGATCGAGGCGGTGGTGATCTCCACCCCGGCCCGCACCCACGCCGACCTGGTCGTGGCCGCGGCCCGGGCGGGCAAGGCGGTCTACTGCGAGAAGCCCATGGCCGTCACCCTCGGGGAGGCCGACCGGGCCATCGTCGCGGCCCGTGACGCGGGCGTGCCGCTCCAGGTCGGCTTCAACCGCCGCTACGACACCGGCTTCCGCGCCGCCCACGACAAGATCGCCGCCGGTGACCTCGGCACGCCCCAACTGCTGCGCTCCCTCACCCGGGATCCCAAGCTGAACGACCCGGCCGGCATCCCGCCGTGGACGATCTTCCTGGAGACCCTCATCCACGACTTCGACACCCTGCGGTTCCTCAACCCGGGCGCCGAACCGGTCGAGGTCTTCGCCTGGGCCGACGCCCTGGTCCGCCCCGACTTCAAGGACCGCGGCCTGCTCGACACCGCCGTGGTCACGATCCGCTTCGACAACGGCGCCCTCGCCACCGCCGAGGCCAACTTCCAGGCCGTGTACGGCTATGACGTGCGCGGCGAGGTCTTCGGCTCCGCCGGAATGCTCACCATGGGCGACATCCGCCGTACCCATCTCACCTCGTACGGCCCCGACGGCGCCGCCGCCGACTGCGTCACCTACGACCAGGACCTGTTCCACGACGCGTACGTCGCCGAACTCGCCGACTTCGCCGACAGCGTCCGTACGGGGCGCACCCCCTCGGCCACCGGTGAGGACGCCCGGGCCGCACTGTCCATCGCGCTCGCCGCCGTCCGGTCGGTCACCACCGGCGTGCCCGTCGGTATCGCGGAACTCAAGGGCGAGTGAGGCCGCCAGTTCACGCCCCTCGCTTCAGGTCCTTCAGACCCGTCGCCCGGCCCTCCTCGTCCCACTGGACCTCCAGGACGCGTTCGACGGCATCGCGGTCGAGGGGGCCGAACACGTGGGG
Source organism: Streptomyces sp. ActVer (assembly GCF_027270795.1). Taxonomy (NCBI): domain Bacteria; kingdom Bacillati; phylum Actinomycetota; class Actinomycetes; order Kitasatosporales; family Streptomycetaceae; genus Streptomyces; species Streptomyces sp. ActVer. The sequence goes on along the minus strand of NZ_JAPWHT010000030.1, from coordinate 17,026 downwards.
GAACAGAACGCCTTCGTCGACCCCTGGCGGCGGGGTGGGATCCGCCGCCTCCCATACGCACCTCGCGGCGAGCCGGCCCTCGTCGAGGAGCAGCGCCAGCAGGGGCCTCGGCGCGTCCCGGTAGAAGGCGTTGACGACGGCCAGCGTGGTCTTCTCGTCGGGAGAGCAGTGGACGAAGCCTTCCTCCGCGAGGGAGGCGGGGGCGTACGGCTGGTCGGGACGGGCGGTCCAGTCACCGAGCGCCACAGCGTGGTAGATCATGGGCTCGTTATACAACGGCGGGCGGGCATACGGGCATGGCGGAGGCCCCTTCCGACCCGGTTCCGCCACGTGCGCCCCGGGAGGCGTCGGGGGTTCGGCTCCGGGATGTGGCAGCGTGGATGTGTGCCCCGTGGATCAGCCGACGTGCTTCGGACGGACGCCAGCGGTCACACACCAGAGGCCACAGGCACGGGGCCGTACAGAACATGAAGCCTGACGCACATGACGCAAAGGAGAGTCCGTGTCGAAGCCGCCGCTTCCCGAGGCCGTGGTCGCCATGCTGAGGAAGCCGAATCCAGCCGTCATCGCCACCCTCCGGTCCGACGGACAGCCGGTGTCCGCGGCCACCTGGTACCTCTGGGACGACGGCCGCGTGCTGGTCAACATGGACGAGGGCCGCAAACGGCTCGACCACATCCGCAACGACCCGCGGGTCACCCTGACGGTGCTGGACGAGTCGGGCTGGTACACCCATGTGACCATCATCGGCCGTGTCGCCGAGATCCGTGACGACGAGGGCCTGGCCGACATCGACCGGCTGTCCACGCACTACCTGGGCCACGAGTACGCGGGCCGCAAGCGTCGCCGGGTCAGCGCGTGGATCGAGATCGACCGCTGGCACGGCTGGGGCAGCCACCGGGACAGCAACCAGGCGATGACCTAGCCGGGGCCGCCGCCCTACGCGACAGCGAGAGGCCGCCGCCCTACGCGACGGAGTCGATGTCTGGTACCACCGACGCATGGGGACAGAGCGGTTCATCGGTATCGACCTCGCCTGGGCGCATGGCGGAGCGCGTGCCGCCAAGCCCAACGAGACCGGCGTTGCCGCCATCGACCGTAGCGGTGCGGTGATCGACTGCGGCTGGACGCGTGGGATCGAGGAGACGATGGACTGGCTTGCCAGGACGGCCGTCGACGGATCGACGCTGGTCTTCGTCGACGCGCCGCTGGTCGTCGACAATCCGGCCGGCCAGCGGCCGTGCGAGCGTGACGTCGGCCGACGGTACGGGCGTTGGAAGGTGAGCGCGAACAGCACGAACCAGAACTCTCGCCACCAGGCCGGAGTTCTTCTGCGGGAACGGCTGGAGGCGTCGGGCTGGGCCTATGACGACGGCAGGGGCGGGCCCCCGACCGACGGGCTGGTCATGTCCGAGTGCTATCCGTACACAACCCTGGTCGGCGCCGCGGAGCTGGGCTACGACCAGGAACGCCCCAGGTACAAGCGGCCTGGACGGAGACCGCCGCAGGGTTGGCGTGCGACGCGGGCCGACACGTGCGACGACCTGATCGCGCGTCTCGCGGCCCTGTCAGAGGCCGATCCGCCGCTGCTCCTCACCTCCCACCCGGTCTCACACCAACTCATGACCGAGCCCTCCCCGGAGCGGGACGCTCTCTACAAGCACCGCGAAGACCTCATCGACGCACTGCTCTGCGCCTGGACGGCCGCCCTGTGGTCCAAGCACGGCCTGACACGCTGCCAAGTACTCGGAACAGACAGCCCCGCACCGCCCGGCCAGGCCCCCACCATCATCGCGCCCGCCCGCCAGGAACAGCGGCGGGGCGACGGGGCGAACTGACCCGCGAGAAGGGTGGGTTGCTCGCTTGTGCGGGGCGACGACGAGGTCCGCGTACGGTCACCGGCCGACGGGCTGGAAGTAGCGCCCCACCGCCCAACTGGTCACCGCGCGGCCCAGTTGGTTGCCGTCGGTCATCGCCCTGCGGAAGTGGAAGCCCAGCCAGATCCGGGCGCTCATCGTCTCCTGGTTCAGCGCCTTCGCGGTGGTGTAGTGCCGGGTCGTGCCGGTGACGGCCGAGTCCACCGTCAGGTCGATGTGCCGCGCCCCGAACAGGTGGCTGAGGCCGGCCGTGGTGGGGCCGGTGAGGCAGGCGTGTCCGCTCGGGTACTCCGGATAGGGCGGGGTCGCGACCAGGGGGCTCCACGCCGGGTCGGGCGTGGTGGCCGGGTTGCCGTCGGTGTCGGCGAGCCGGATCGCCGTGACGGGACGCCAGTACGCGTGGTCGTACTTGCCGCGCCAGCAGGCGATGGCCGCGTCCGCGGCGGTCGCGTTGAGGAGGGCGAACATCCGCGCGCTGTCGTCCAGGTCGAGATGGCGACGCGTGGCCAGGTCGCGGAACGCGGTCTGGTACTGGCGGGGCACGTTGTCGTTCCAGAACAGGGCGGTCTCGGTCTGCGCGGGCGTGCGCGCACTGCCGGAAGCCGCGCCCATCGCCTTGACCTCGGCGACGTCCCGCGCGTACGCCTTGCTGTTCAGGGCGTCGGGGCCGGGGAGCCGGATCCGGGTCGGCGACTTGAGCAGCAGCGGCCGTACGAACCCGAGCCAGGGCACGGCCATCGGCGCGAACGCGGGCGGTGTCGGACGCCACACCCCGGGCGCGGGAGTCACGTTCAGCGTGACGTCGGCGTTGCGGCCGTCGCCCGTACGCAGCCGTACGAGGGTGGCGGCGGCCGCCTTCCCCGCCCGGATGCCGTGTGTCTTGCCGACACCTTCGGGGATCTTCGCGAGCGACGCGGCGTAGTCGGAGCCGAGCGCCTGCGCGGACGCCGGGAAGTAGTGGCTGAGGACCTCGTACGCGGCCGTCGCCGCGGCGGCCTGCGGGGAGGCGTGGCGGTGGGCGCGCGGCTGCTTCGCGTACGGTGCGTATGTGCCGTCGACGGCCGACACCGCGTCGTGCACAGCGATCGAGACGAAGCCCAGGTACAACTGCCCCACCGGCGGCGCCTGCTGAGCCTCCGCGAAGATCGTCCGCACCGCGACGGCGTTCCACTCCGTGATCACCGCCGGATCCGCGGCCGCCGCGCGTGGAGCCGCCTGCGCGGTGCCCACCAGCGCGGTTGAGGTCGCGACCGCCATCGACGTGGCGAATCCGACGGCCAATCGAAAGAGCGTTAAGGCAGCCATGATGCCCCCAACCGGAGCCGGTCGGCGGGGCCTTGAGATGGATCTGCCGCTACGCCATCGGCTCGGTCACGCCAATCTCCTCGCGTCACCGACGCGCGTCAAGGTTCCTTACCGACCGGCGACGGACAGACCCACGACGGTCGAGGGGACCGTCGGGGACCGGTTCGGTGCGGACGGGCGGTCCTTACTGGTCCGGCGCGTCCGGTACCTCCTAGCTCAGTCCCGACACGGGAGCTGGATCGAAGGCGCGGGCATGACCAGGTCAGAGAGTGCTTACGGTGTGTCCTGGGTCAGGCCTGCTTCCGGCGTCCGGATCCTGGACCGCGGGGCATGGCGCGAGGCGGAAGGAACGAGGTCGAAAAACCCGATGCCCCGCCCCCACCCCGTTCCCTAGACTCGCCCCACAACGCGCGCCGCACACCACCGCGGCGCGACCCGTGACGATTGAGGGGAGCCCGGCCATGCGTCACCGCACCGCTGTTGTTGTTCCCCCGTCGCGGTACGAGGTGATCCTCGTGTCTTCGGGTGTCCGGTGTCGGCTGCGCGGCCGGCCCCGGATGACCCTGACGAACGCCTGACTTCCGCACGTCCCTCGCCCCAACTCGCCCAGCATGCGCATCCGTTCGCGGTTGCGGTTGCGGTCGCGCGGGTTCGGGCGTGCCCACAGGCCATGACGCGTAGGTCATGGCCCGTTCGTCCGGGAATTGCGCCGACCCCTTCTGGAACGTCCTGAAAGGCCACGGGCCGTGCGTACCGAACCCCACCGAAATCCCGTCAACCCCCTGACCGCCGTCCGCAATCTGGGCATCCTCGCCCACGTGGACGCCGGGAAGACCACCGTCACCGAGCGGATCCTGTATGTCACCGGGACCACGCACAAGCGGGGCGAGGTCCATGACGGCACGACCGTCACGGACTTCGACTCCCAGGAGCGGGACCGGGGGATCACCATCTTTGCCGCGGCCGTGAGTTGTGGCTGGGACGGACATCGGATCAACCTCATCGACACTCCGGGACACGTCGACTTCTCCGACGAGGTCGCGCGTTCGCTGCGGGTGCTGGACGGCGCGATCGCGGTGTTCGACGCGGTCGCGGGGGTCGAGCCGCAGAGCGAGTCCGTGTGGCGGCAGGCCGACCGGTACGGGGTTCCGCGCATCGCCTTCGTCAACAAGCTGGACCGGGCCGGTGCCGACCTCGACAAGGCGGTCGAGTCCATCCGGCAGCGCCTGCATCCGGCCCCGCTGGTGGTGCAGTTGCCGATCGGCGCCGAGGACGAGTTCGGCGGGGTCGTCGACCTGCTGCGTATGCGGGCGCTGGTCTGGGCCGACGGCCGCGACCCGGTCGAGGAGAGGCCCGTCCCCGATGCGCTGGTGGACGAGGCCCGGCGGCGGCGTCGAGTGCTGGAAGAGGCGGTTGCCGAACTCCATCCCGGCGCGCTGGAGGAGTTCTGCGCGGAGTCCGCCGTCTCCGCGCGGACCCTCGAAGGCGCCCTGCGCGACCTGACCCGTACGGGTGACGGTGTGGTCGTGCTGTGCGGCTCGGCCTACCGCAACCGGGGGATCGAGCCGCTGCTGGACGCAGTGGTGGCCTACCTGCCCTCGCCGTTGGACGTACCCGCCGTGCGCGGTGTCCGTGACCGGGACGGCGGGGAGGAGGAGCGGGCCGCCGACCCCGCGGCGCCGTTCGCGGCGCTGGCGTTCAAGGTGAACGCCACCGCCACCGGGCGGCTGACCTACCTGCGTGTGTACTCGGGAACGATCCGGAAGGGAGAGGCGGTGACCGTGTGGGACGCCGGCGCGCCGCGCACCGAGCGGATCGGGCGGATCCTGCGCGTCCAGGCCGACCGGCACGACCGGTTGGACCTGGCGGTGGCCGGGGACATCGTCGCGGTGGTCGGGCTGAAGACCGCCCGCGCCGGTGCGACCCTGTGCGCGCCCGGGGCTCCGCTGGTCCTCGAACCGCCGACGACCGCCGAACCGGTCGTCTCCGTGGCGGTCGAGGCCCGTGCCCGCACGGACACGGACCGTCTGGTGTCGGCGTTGGCGCGGCTGGTCGAGGAGGATCCCTCGCTGGTCGTCCGGACCGACCCCGAAACCGGGCAGACACTGCTGTCCGGCATGGGCGAACTGCATCTGGAGGTGGCGGTGGAGAAGATCCGGCGCGCCCACGGGCTGGACGTCCGGGTCGGCCGGCCGAAGGTGGCGTACCGGGAGACGGTCGTACGCGGGGTCACCGGACACGTCCACCGGCACGTCAAACAGGACGGTGGTGCGGGCCAGTTCGCGCATGTCGTCCTCGACGTGGAACCGCTGCCGGACTCCTCCGGCACGGCCGGTGACAGTGCGACGGGCTTCGAGTTCCGGTCGGTCGTCGTCGGCGGTCGCGTACCGCAGGAGTACGTGCGGGCGGTGGAGGCCGGTTGCCGGGACGCGCTGGGTGAAGGGCCGGTCGGCGGTCATCCGGTGACCGGGCTGCGGGTGGTCCTGACCGACGGCGCGACCCATTCGAAGGACTCTTCGGAGATGGCGTTCCGGACCGCCGGACGGCAGGCGCTCCGGGAGGCACTGCGCGCCTGCGCGATGGTCCTCCTGGAACCGGTGGTCGAGGTCACGGTCACCGTGCCCGAGGACTCCGTGGGCGGGGTGCTCGGCGACCTGGCCGCGCGGCGCGGACGGGTCACCGACTCGACCACGCGCGGGGGAGCGGGAACGGGAGCGGGCACGGCGGTGATCACCGCCACCGTGCCCCTGGCCGAGCTGTTCGGCTACGCGACCCGGCTGCGCAGCCGGACGCAGGGCCGTGGAGTCTTCACCACCCGGCCCACCGGCTACGCCCCGGCTCCGGCCCCGGCAGCGACTTCGGCATCGAGCCTGGCGTCCGGCGGGACACAGGCCCGGTAGCCGGAGCTGAGGTCCCGCCCGCAGTGACGGTCCTGCCCGTACGCGGGCGGGACCGCCACTCCGTCACTCCGTCGGACCCGTCGGACCCGTCGGACCCGTCGGACTCGGAGGACTTATCGGCGTCGGCGTCCTCTCACCGCAACGCGTCGCGCAGCAACCTGGCGTTCTTCACCGTCTGGCTCGATCCCTTGCGGTCGGCCAGTGCGGTGACCTCGGCGATGCCTCCCTTGGCGCCGCAGCGCGACGCGCACTCGACGGCGAGGGCCAGCATGGCCCCCGCGCCCCGGACCGGGGCGTACACCCGCACGGTCGTCGCGTGTCGCAGCACCTGCTGGAGTGCCAGGAGTCGTTCGGGGCCGGGCAGGCACACGGCATCCGGCGACGGCCTGCTCGTCGGACGAAGTGTGCGGCCACCCACGGGCACCGCCCAGCGTGTCGTACGGGCACTCGACCGGAGGGTGGGTCGTGGCAGCGTCCGCAGGAAGGCGGACGCCTCGGCCGCCGGGATCTCCGCACGCAGGGTGAAGCCCGCCGCGAGCACCTGGGCCTCGGCGAGGCCCCGCAACCAGCGTTCGGGCAGCGGAACTTGCCTCTCCACGAACCGTCCGTCGAAGGTCGTGACCTCCAACTCGCCCGGTCCGACGGTCAGTGCGTCCGGCCGTGGACTCGCTCACGGCCGAGGGCTGTAAGTAGGTGTACGAATGTATGAGAGATGTCACGCGGTCACGCTAAGGCCGGACACTGACAAGGGCGGTCCTCGCACCGCCGCCTCCCGAAAACGCTTGCCACGCTTGTCCTTTGACGAGGACCGGGTGCCGCGCACTCACGGTCGTGACAGGTATTCGCCGCTTTTCTGTGAGGCTCACTGTTGCGGCCGTGCAGTCGCAAAGCTGTGACTAGACTCGCGCCCCATGCGTAGCGCCAGCCCCATCCGGCAGTGGAAGACGACATCCCCTCGCGCATCGCGCGCCGACGTTCACGGCTGGAGAAGAACGACCCGGCACACGGATCCCCGAGGCGGCCGGACGCGTCCCGGCCTCCCCGGGGGGCCCGCCGAACACGCCACGCGCGAGCCGTACTTCATAGCCGCCGAGAGGGGGGACGACGGCCCGTGAAGGCTCGGCACAAGCAGTCCCGCGACCCGCGCGCACACTGGCTGTTACTGATCCTCGTCCTGCCCGCGATGTTCGCGGCCCTGCTCTTCGAGGGCTGGACCAACCACGAGGTGGACGCCGCGACGACGCGGTCCGCCTGTACCTCACCCGCTCCCGATGCCGTGGCCGGCGGCGGTCCCGTGGTGGGGATCAACGGCAACGGGATCCAGACCGCCTCGATGCCCGCCCGCACCGTCGCGCTCACCTTCGACGGCGGCCCCGACCCCGTGTGGACCCCGCGCCTGCTCGACCTGCTGAAACAGCACCGGGCACGCGCCACCTTCTTCCTCTTCGGCTCCCAGGCGGCCCGCCATCCGGACCTCGTGCGGCGCATCCGCGCCGAGGGGCACGAGATCGGCTCGAACACCTACACCGGGGGCGCCCTCGGCGAGGCGTCGTCCGTCCGCTTCTCCGCCGAACTGGACCTGACCCAGGCCGCGTTGGCGGGCACCACCGGCATCCGCGCCAATCTGCTGCGGATGCCGAGGACCACCTCGCCGGACACGCTCTGTGGCCGCGAGTGGAAGGCCGCGCGGCGCGCAGCCGCCCAGGGGTACGTCCTGGTCGCCGCCGACAAGGGGTCCCGGAAACCGGCTCAGGGCCTGGTCCGACAGCTCAGCCAGACCGCGACCGCGTACCGGGAGACGGAGAAGCTGCTCAAGAACCCCGGCGTCGACCGCTTCACCACCGTCTCGGCCGGCCTCCGGCTGACCCCGTACGAGCCGGTCTCGGCCGTCGAACGATGGCGCGGCACCGCCCTCGTCTGGGCCACCACCCTGGGGCGCGCGTTCTCGAACGCGATGACCTGGACGCTCGGTATCGCGGGGGCGCTGGGGGTGCTCCGACTGGTGCTGCTCGTCTTCTTCGCCCGGGCGCACGTCCGTCGGCTCGAACGCTCCCGGCCCGGCGCGCCCTGGCTGCGGGAGGTCACCGAACCGGTGACGGTGCTCGTGCCCGCCTACAACGAAGAGGCCGGGATCGAGTCCACCGTCCGCTCCCTGCTCGCCTCCGACTACCCCGAGCTGCAGATCGTCGTCATCGACGACGGCTCGACGGACCGTACGGCGGAGATCGCCGAGGACATCGGGGATCCGCGCGTGCTGGTGGTCCGCAAGCCCAACGGCGGCAAGGCCGCGGCCCTCAACACCGGTCTGGGGCACGCGAGTCACGACATCCTGGTCATGGTCGACGCCGACACCGTCTTCGAACCGGACGCCATCCACCACCTGGTCCAGCCGCTCGCACACCCCGCCGTGGGCGCGGTCAGCGGCAACACCAAGGTCGGCAACCGGCGGGGTCTGCTCGCCAAGTGGCAGCACCTGGAGTACTGCTTCGGCTTCAACCTCGACCGCCGGATGTTCGAGGTGCTGGAGTGCATGACCACCGTCCCTGGCGCCATCGGGGCGTTCCGCCGGGACGCGCTCATCGGCGTCGGCGGGGTCAGCGACGACACCCTCGCCGAGGACACCGACCTCACGATGGCCCTGTGGCGGGCGGGCTGGCGGGTGCTCTACGAGGAGTCCGCCGTCGCCTGGACCGAAGTACCCACCTCGCTGCGGCAGTTGTGGCGTCAGCGCTACCGCTGGTGCTTCGGCACCATCCAGTCGATGTGGAAACACCGCGGTGCCGTCCGGGAGATGGGCGTCGCGGGACGCTTCGGCCGGCGCGGACTCACCTACCTCGCGCTCTTCCAGGTCGCCCTGCCGCTGCTCGCGCCGGTCATCGACGTGTTCGCCCTGTACGGCGTGCTGTTCCTCGACCCGCTCACCTCGGCCGGGGTGTGGTTCGGCTTCATGGCCGTCCAACTGGTCTGCGCCGGTTACGCGTTGAAGCTCGACGGGGAGCGCGTACGGACCCTGTGGTGGATGCCTTTCCAACTCGTCGTCTACCGGCAGCTGATGTACCTCGTCGTCATCCAGTCCGTGGTCGCCGTGCTCCTCGGCAGCCGGCTGAAGTGGCAGCGCATGAAGCGTTCGGGTACGGCCGCTGAACAGATCGAGGGTCCGACGCCGTATAAGAGCGTGCCGACGAGATGACCCCATGTGGTGAGGGACTGGACAGGCCGATGAGCGAAGGGACCGACCTGCCGGTGGGCTACGACCGGAGCGGTGGTGCGGCACAGCCGCCCAGTGGCGTCACGGGCCGGGTGGCACGCGGGAACGCGTCCCCGCCCTCGACGCGCACGGCACCGCTGCCGGGCATGCCCTCACCCGCCACCCCGGGCCGCACCGGCCACGGACGACGGCCGCCTGGCGACGCGGGAGGCGGAAGGTCCCCCAAGCCGCCCCCCTCCCGGCGCCGCAAGGTCACACGGCTCGCGATCCTCCTGGTCGTCGCGCTGGTGGCTTCCGCCGCCGGGACGTACGTGTGGGCCGACACCAAGCTCGACCAGGAGGTCGACCTCGGTGCGCTGCCGGACCGCCCGGCGGAGGGGGAGGGCACCAACTACCTGATCGTGGGCTCCGACAGCCGCGCCGGTCTCTCCGAGCAGGCCAGGAAGAGTCTGCGCACCGGCTCCGCGGAGGGCCGCCGCACCGACTCGATGATCCTGCTGCACACCGGCGCGAACGGCACCACGATGATGAGCCTGCCGCGCGACTCCTGGGTGACGGTCCCGCCGTACGTACGCCCCGACACCGGCAAGAGCTTCTCGGCCGAGCCGAACAAACTGAACGCCGCCTTCTCGCTGGGCGGCCCCGACCTGCTCGTACGGGCCGTGGAACGCAACACCGGGCTGCACATCGACCACTACGCGGAGATCGGCTTCGCGGGCTTCGTCGGGGTGGTGGACGCGGTGGGCGGAGTGGACATGTGCCTGGAGCGGGCCGTCAAGGACGAGAAGTCCGGTGCGGATCTGCGCCAGGGCTGCCAGACCCTCGACGGGGCCGAGGCGCTGGCGTTCGTCCGGCAGCGCAAGCAGGAGGCCGAGGGCGACCTGGGCCGCACCCGCAACCAGCAGAAGTTCCTGACCGCGCTCGCCAAGAAGGCGGTCACCCCGGGCACGCTCCTCAACCCGGCCAGGTCCTTCCCGACACTCGGCGCGGGGCTCGACACGCTCGTGGTCGACAAGGACACGGGCCTGAGGGACCTCATGTCGCTGTTCCAGGCGATGCAGAGCGTCTCGGCGGGCAACGGCAGGCAGATCAACGTGCCCGTCTCCGACCCCGGTTTCGCCACCTCCAAGGGCAGCGCCGTGAAGTGGGACGACCGCCGGGCCCAGCAGCTCTTCGCGGAACTGCGGGACGACCGGCCGGTGACGCTCCCGACCGGGAAGTGACCCCGACCGGTTCGGGACGCGCCGGACCGGCCGACCGCAGGTGTGTGTCGGGCCCGATTCCCGGAAGTGGGTCAGACCGGCTGTGCGGAGGAGTGCAGCGCGGGGGTGAGAACCGGGTCCGGCGTCTCGCGGGTGTGGGGGAAGCTCGCCGCCCGGTGCTGGAACGAGAGGATCTTCGGGTTCATCACGACGCCGTCGCGGATCTCGATGGCGTTGCTGATCGTGGCGTCGACGTCCCATGCCGTCGGGCCGCTCATCACCTTGCGGAGATAGGGGAGGAGCGCCTCACTGATCTCCCACGTGGCCGAGTTCCACAGATGGGACGGGCTGTGGTCCACCCCGTAGTAGTGGCAGCCCGGCCCGACCGTGGGCATCGGATCGCCGAAGGTGGTCGGGCGGGCCCAGGTGAAGCCCATGCCCTCGTCGCAGGCGACGTCGACGAAGAAGGTGCCCGGCCGGAAGTGGGCGAGCTCCTCGTCGGTGACGAACGTCAGCGGTGCGTCGGTGTCCTGCCGGATGCAGTTGACGATGATGTCGAAGCCGGCCAGGTACTCGGCGAGCGGTACGGGGCCGAGCCCGGTGAGTGCCTGCAGACGCGAGGGATCGTCCGGCCGCTCCTCGAAGTGGCCCATCACGACGGACGGCATCGGTGAGGCCACCGCCGCCGCGGCGCGCTGGGTGAGCACCGTGACGTCGGAGACCCCCATGGCGCCCAGGCCCGTGACGGCTCCGCGCGCCGTGGCACCGAAGCTGAGGACCACCGCGCGCATACGGCGTCCGTAGCTGCCGGTCAGCCCGCCGAGCTGCAGGGCGTGCAACACCGAGCAGTAGCCCGCGAGTTCGTTGTTCTTGTGGAACACATGGACACTGAAGGCGCCCGTGGACGTCCAGTGGTTCATGGCCTCCCAGGCGATGAGGGTCAGCTGGCGGTCGATGCCGAGCTGGGTCATCTTCTCGTCCTGCACGCAGTGCGGCCATCCCCACAGCACCTGGCCCTGGCGCAGTGCGGCGACGTCCTCGTGCATGGGCTTGGGCAGCAGCAGCACGTCGCACTCGTCGAGGAGCTGCTCGCGGGAGCGCAGGCCCGCCACCTGCGGCCGCAGCGCATCGTCCGCGACGCCGAACCGTTCGCCGTAGCCCTGTTCGAGGAAGATCTTCTCGCGTACGTCGGGTGCGATCCGGCCGAGGTGGGCCGGGTGCAGGGGGAGGCGGAACTCGTTTTCCTTGTGGGAGGAGGCGAGTACTCCGAGACTCAGCAGGCTCATGCGCTTCCTCATCATCATTTCGTTCGTGTCATGGCGTTCGCGCCAGGTCGTTCTCGTGGTTCTCGTCGTGCTGCGTGCGGCCGTCCGGTCTCCGGTCAGGAGGCGCCGGGGCGGTGCGCGCGGACGCGCTCGGTCAGCGGGAGCGGTGTCTCGTCCAGGCCGTTCACCGACCCGCACGCCATGCGTGCACACGTCCCGTGGCAGGCGAGCAGCTGCTTGCCGTCGCGATGGGAGACCACCACCGCCTCCGGGTCGGGCGCGTTGCGGTAGTCGGTGCCGCAGATGAGGCAGGCCAGCCCGGCGAGCATCTCGGGAGTCGGTTCGGGACGGCCGCGGCGGTGGCCGGAGATCGAGTCCTGTGAGTACATGTGTCCGCATCCTCTTGATCGGTTCAGGGCCGTGCGCGGGATGCCGGAACGCGTCGGAGGCATTCCGGTGGGCGGGAAATTCGCTAGCGCGCTGCGCGGGAACGGATACAGAAGGCGGCGAGACGGTACGAGCCAGAGGCCATGGTGCGGCTCATTTCCGGCCGGATCCGAGGTGCGCCGGCCTGTGCCGTTCCCCGAGGGCGACGCCGAAACGGATGACGGCATGCGAGGTGCGCTCGGTGCTGCCAACCGTACTCCCCTCCGGACCCGCCACGTGCCGCATCGCACACCCGGAGCCGGCCCACCGGGGCGTCACCGGGCCGTGCAGGGCTCGACCGGTACTCGACCGGTGATGGACCGAGGCGTCACCGGGCCCCGGCGTGACCGGGAACGCTGCCGACATCCCGGACGTTGTAGGGAACGGTTGTAGTTGAAGTTTGCGAACGTGGAAGCGCCCGCGGAGTTCCGACAGCGGGCGTTTCGTCGTTTCGGGGGTTTTCTTCGACGGCTGACGACCAACAGCCCGGGATCGCGCGAGCGCACGACTTCCTGATCGGCTCGTCATCTCGAAGGAGACAGCACATGGCTCAAGGCACCGTGAAGTGGTTCAACGCGGAGAAGGGTTTCGGCTTCATCACCTCCGATGAGGGCGGCGCCGACGTCTTCGTGCACCACTCGGCGATCGACACCGAGGGTTTCCGCTCCCTGGCGGAGAACCAGCGGGTGGAGTTCACCGCAAGCCAGGGCCCCAAGGGCATGCAGGCCGACCAGGTCCGCGCCCTCTGAGGACATCTCGCCGGACAGGCCCGCACCGCGGGCCTGTCTCGTGCTGCACCCGTCTCCGTATTCGTCCGTATCTTTCTGCGTCCATCTGCTTCCGTACGGGCTTTCCGCGTTCGGCGCCCTGCCCCCGCGTCGGTGGTACCGGCCCGCGCATCCCGAGAGGAAAGCCGTGAGCACTGATTTCATCAACCGGGGCACCGATCCGACGGCCCAGCACGCCGAGACGACGAAACCCCCGCCCGGCGCCCGGGGCAGCGACTACGCCGCGCTGTCCCGCGAGGTGAAGCGGCGCGGGCTGCTGAAGCGCCGCCGGGGCTACTACAGCGCCAAGGTCGGCGGGAACCTGCTTCTGCTGGCCGCCGGCTGGACCGCGTTCGCCCTGATCGGGCCGTCGTGGTGGCAACTGCTGACCGCCGCCTTCCTCGCGGTGATGTTCACCCAGACCGGGTTCATCGGGCACGACGCCGGACACCACCAGATCGCGTCCTCCAAGCGGGTCAACACGCTGCTCGGCCGCCTCCACGTCGATCTGCTGATCGGCCTCAGCTACGGCTGGTGGATCGCCAAGCACAACCGGCACCACTCCCACCCCAACCACGTCGACCGCGACCCCGACATCGCCGAGGGCGCGATCGCCTTCACCGAGGACCACGCCCGTGTACGCAGCGGAGCGTACGCATGGCTCGCCCGTCACCAGGCCTGGCTGTTCTTCCCGATGCTGCTCCTGGAGGGGTTCGCCCTGCACGTGGCCGGTGTGCGGGCACTGTTCGACCGCACCGGCGCCACGAGGTCGCGGCGGACCAGGCTCGCCGAGGCGAGCCTGCTGACGGCGCATCTCGGCGGCTATCTCGCCGCCCTGTTCCTGGTCCTGTCCCCGCTCCAGGCCGTGGTCTTCCTCCTTGTGCACCAAGGGCTCTTCGGGCTCTACATGGGGTGCTCGTTCGCCCCGAACCACAAGGGCATGCCCATCTTCGCCAAGGACGACAAAATCGACTTCCTGCGCCGGCAGGTGCTGACCTCACGGAACATCCGCGGCAACCGGTTCACCGACTTCGCGCTCGGCGGGCTCAACTACCAGATCGAGCACCACCTGTTCCCCTCCATGCCGCGCCCCAGCCTGCGCCACGCCCAGGAACTCGTGCGCACGTACTGCGCCCGGCACGGCATCGCGTACCACGAGACCGGGCTTCTCGACTCCTACGGCCAGGTGCTGCGCCACCTCCACGACGTCGCCGGCCCGCTGCGCCTGCGGCCCGAGCTGGAGTACTGACCGGGCTCAGTTGGAGCACTGACCAGGGTCAGCGGGACGCGCGTACGCCGTCCAGTGCGACGGACAGGACCCGGTCGCGCCGCCCGGCTCCGCCGGGTACGGATTCGGCGCGAGCGTCACCGCGTCCGGACTGCTCATGCTGCCGATGCTGATCGCGATGTTCGTCTCGGGCATCCTCAGCGGCCGGCTGGAGCCGGTGCTCGGAGCGAAGAAGCTGCTCACTACCGGTGCCGCACTCGGCGCGGTCGCCTGCGGATTCCTCGCCCTCTGGCACGACGAGCAGTGGCAGATCGCCTTCGTGTCGGGCGTCTTCGGCCTCGGCATCGGTCTCGCCTTCGCCTCGATGGCCAACCTGATCGTGGGCAGCGTCCCGGCCGAGCAGACCGGCGCCGCGACCGGCATGAACGCCAACATCCGCACCATCGGCGGGTCCATCGGCGCCGCCGTGACCAGCGTCCTGGTGACCGGCCGCCTGCAGCCCTCGGGCCTGCCGTACGCCTCCGGCTACACCCACGGATTCACCCTGCTCGCCCTGCTCTGCCTCGCCGCGGCCCTGGCCGCACTCCTGGTCCCGGTCCAGCGGGCGAACCGTATGTCCCGCGTGCCCCGGGCCGCCGCCGACGACCACGAGGTGTCGCGTACGGACCAGGAGACCGTCGCACCGGGCGTCCGCGGCTGACGTGATCGCGGACCGGCGCACCGGCCGTCGCCCAGACCCTCACCAGGGGCTGGGCGGCGGCCGTCACTGCTCGTCGACGGCCTGGTGCTCGTCGGAGCCGGTCGGCTTCCGGATCTCGCCGGAGGAGGTCGCCGTCAGACTCCCGAGTATGGCGAGCAGTTCGGCGTCCCGGCTGCCCGGTTCGGCGTGGAAGACCTTGAGAATCAGGCCGTCGGTGCCGTTGATGGCCAGCTTGTTGGACTGCAGTTCGAGGTCGCCGACCTTCGGATGGCGCAGCCGCATGACGCGCGCGTGCTTGGGCCGCACGTCGTGACGGCCCCACAGACGGCGGAAACGCTCACTGCGTAGGGACAGTTCGCCCACGAGTTCCACCAGGCGGGGATCGTCGACGTCGGGTCCGACGTTGGCCCGCAGGGCGGCGACCCCCGCCTCGGTCAGTTCCTCCCAGTCCCGGCGCAGTTCCCTTTCGGACTCGTCGAGAAGGATGGCCCTGATGAGATTGACGCCGGGGGAGTGGCTAGGGGACAAGGCCATCGCCAGTGGGTTGGCCGCGAGTACGTCGGTGAACCTGTTCTCGACGTACGCGGGATTGCTCGGCCATCCGTCGATGAGCTGGAGGATGCCGGGCGGCACGGGCTCGGGCTTCTGCGCGGCGCGTCCACGGTCGCCTGAGCGGCCCTGCCGACGAGTCTGGGACGGGCGCGCCTGGGTCAGGCCGATCAGATGCGCGGTGGCGGGGGCGTCCAGGTCCAGGACGTCGGCCAGGGCTTCGAGGACCTGGAGAGACGGGTTGCGGTCGCGGCCCTGCTCCAGGCGCAGGTAGTAGTCGGCGCTGATCCCGGCCAGCATCGCGACCTCCTCACGCCGCAGCCCCGGTACGCGCCGCAGACCGCCGCGGCGGATCCCGGCGTCCTCCGGCCGTATCAGCGCACGGCGGGCCCGCAGGAACTCTCCGAGGGCGTTCGTTGCGTCCATGACTCAACCGTAGGTCCGTCCCGGCGCCGGTGACTGTCCCTGTCACTACCAGGAACAGCGGGGTACTGCCGACCGTCGTCGATCGGGCGCAGAGTCGGCATCGGCGGAGGACGAATCCGTCCACTCGGATCAAGACGAAACCGTCTCCCCGCAAACAGACACAGAACAGCCATGGATACGCAGTGAAAGGCACACCATGACGGACGCAAACGGCACCGTTTCCGGCGGAACCCTGACCCTGGCGGACGATCTGACGATCACCCGCATGGGATACGGAGCCATGCAGCTGGCGGGCCCCAACGTCTTCGGGCCGCCCAAGGACCGGGACGAGGCCGTCGCGGTCCTGCGGGAGGCCGTCGAGCGGGGCATCACCCACATCGACACCAGCGACTTCTACGGGCCCGTCGTCGTCAACGAGATCATCAAGGAAGCCCTGTACCCCTACCCCGCCGACCTGCGCATCGTCACCAAGGTCGGCGCCCGCCGCGGCGACGACGGCAGCTGGATCCTGTCGCGGGACCCCGAGGACCTCAAGGCCCAGGTCCACGAGAACCTCCAGCACCTCGGCGTGGACGCGCTCGACGTGGTGAACCTGCGCGTCGGCTCCAACGACGGGGGAACGGACGAGGAGCCGCTCAGTGACCAGTTCGGCGCCCTGGCCGACCTGCGGAAGGAAGGCCTGATCCGTCATCTCGGCGTCAGTGCCGTCTCCGACGCGCAGCTGACCGAGGCCCAGGCCATCGCGCCGGTCGTCACGGTGCAGAACCTCTACAACCTGGCCAACCGCCAGGACGACGCCCTCGTCGAGCGGTGCGCGGCGGAGAACATCGCGTTCGCCGCGTTCTTCCCGCTCGGCGGCTTCAGTCCGCTGCAGTCGCAGACGCTGACCGACGTGGCCTCCCGCCTGGACGCCTCGCCCCAGCAGGTGGCTCTGGCCTGGCTGCTCCAGCGCTCCGCGACCACGGTCCTGATCCCCGGCACCTCGTCGCGGGCCCACCTGCGCGACAACATCGCGGCGGCGGAACTGGCCCTGTCGGCCGCGGAGATCGAGGAGCTCGACGGGATCGGCCGCTGATCAAGGCACGGGGCAGGTTCAGTCGCTTTTAGGGGCGCGGGGAACTGCGCGACCAGCCACACACAACCCGCAGCCGACGTACTACCTCGACTGCGGGT
>NZ_JAPWHT010000309.1:0-12630 GCF_027270795.1 Streptomyces sp. ActVer | reverse complement strand
TGCAGACGAACGCCCCGCGGCGGAAGGCGAGTACGCCCTCGGGCGCATTCAGCCACTCGACACGGTCGCCCGCGCCGAGGTCGGCCTGCTCGCTCCGTACGGCGAGCGCGGACCGGTACAGCTCAAGGGTCGAGCCGGCGACACCGCTCTGCGCCTCCACGCTCAACTCGCCCCAGCCGGACGGCTGGGGCAGCCAGCTGCCACCGCCGCCGAAGCCGTACGACGAGCCGTCCCGGGTCCACGGGATCGGCACCCGGCACCCGTCGCGGAAGCCGTCCTGGCCCGCGCCCCGGAAGTACGCCGGGTCCTGGCGCACCTCGTCCGGCAGGTCGACGACGTCCGGCAGGCCCAGCTCCTCGCCCTGGTACAGGTACGCGGACCCGGGCAGCGCGAGCATCAGCAGCGTGGCCGCCCGCGCCCGGCGCAGGCCCAGCTCACGGTCTCCGGCGGTACGGATCTGGGTGCCGAGCCCGGGCGGGTTGGCGAAGCGGGTCGCGTGCCGGGTCACGTCGTGGTTGGACAGCACCCAGGTGGCGGGCGCGCCCACGGGCCGCATCGCGTCGAGGGTGCGGTCGACACAGGAGTGCAGCTCCGCGGCGTCCCAATGGGTGCTCAGATACTGGAAGTTGAAGGCCTGGTGCAGCTCGTCGGGGCGCACGTAGTTGGCGGTGCGCTCGATCGTCGGCGTCCACGCCTCGGCCACGAAGATGCGCCCGCCCGTCTCCCACCCCCGCCCTTCCAAGGAAGGCCCTTCGGGCCCTCTCTTATTTCCCGCGTACTCGTCGAGGACGATCCGCCAGGCCCGGTAGACCTCGTGGACGCCGTCCTGGTCGAAGAACGGCATGACATCGTTGCCCAGCAACTTCACCTGGTCGTGGGACCCCAGGTCCGGCAGACCGTCCGCCTTGACCAGCCCGTGGGCCACGTCGATACGGAAACCGTCGACGCCCATGTCGAGCCAGAACCGCAGGATCGAGCGGAACTCGTCGCCGACGGCCGGGTGGTCCCAGTTGAAGTCGGGCTGCTCGGGCGCGAAGAGGTGGAGATACCACTCGCCCGGGGTACCGTCCGGCTCGGTCACCCGCGTCCAGGCGGGACCGCCGAAGATGGACTCCCAGTCGTTGGGCGGCAGTTCACCGTTCGCGCCCTTGCCCGCACGGAAGTGGTAGCGCTCCCGCAGCGGCGAACCCGGCCCCTCCGCGAGGGCCCGCTTGAACCACTCGTGCTGGTCCGAGGAGTGGTTGGGCACGAGGTCGACGATGATCCGCAGGGCGAGGTCGTGGGCGTCACGGATCAGCGCGTCGGCGTCGAGCAGGTTGCCGAACATGGGGTCCACGGCCCGGTAGTCCGCCACGTCGTAGCCGGCGTCGGCCTGCGGCGAGGCGTAGAAGGGGCTGAGCCACACGGCGTCCACGCCGAGGTCGCGCAGATACGGGAGTCGGGAACGTACGCCCTCCAGGTCGCCCATGCCGTCGCCGTTGCTGTCGGCGAAGCTGCGCGGATAGACCTGGTAGATCACCGCGTCGCGCCACCAGTCGCGACGGTCGGCGACAGTGGCGAGAGCGGAGGTCGGGGCCGGGTCGGCGGAGTGCTGGCTCATAACATCCTTGAGACGTAACAGAGTTCGGTCATGGAGTCGCCGTAGCGGCGCATGTCTTCTTCGCTTGTGGGACTGCTGATGTGGAACTGCTGACGAGGCGGCCGCGGTGTCAGCGGGGTCTGGGGGTCCCCCCGGCCGGAGGCTGGGGGAGGACACCGCGACCGCCACCCGCGCCCCTTCAGGGGCGCGGGGAACTGCGCGATCAGCCACGACGGCGCCGCAGCCGATCGACGGCGGACACATCGCGGCCCTCGCAGCGGAGCGTCACCCCTTCGTACCGCCGGCGGTCAACCCGGTCACCAGGTTCTTCTGCACAAGGTAGAAGAACGCGGAGACCGGAATCGCCACCAACACCGCCGTGGCCGCCATGAGGTTGCGCTGCGCGTCGTGCTCGCTGACGAAACTCTGCAGACCGACGGCGAAGGTGTACTTCGTGTCGGACAGCATGAACGTCGAGGCGAAGGCGACCTCACCGAACGCGGTGATGAAGCTGTAGAAGGCGGCGACGGCGAGGCCCGGCTTGGCGAGCGGCAGGATCAGCCGGAAGAACGTGCCGAAGGGCGAGAGCCCGTCGACGCGCCCGGCCTCGTCGATCTCGAAGGGGATGGTGTCGAAGTACCCCTTGAGCAGCCAGGCGCAGTACGGCACGGCGGTCGAGCAGTAGACGAGGATCAGGCCCAAGTAGTTGTCGATGAGCTGGAGTTCCGAAAGGATCTCGTACATCGGGACCATCAGCACGGCGACCGGGAACATCTGGGTGACGAGCAGGACCCACATGAACTTCTTGTAGCCGGGGAAGCGCATGCGGGAGACCGCGTAACCCGTCGTGGCCGCGACCAGGACGCCGATGACGGTCGTGCCGAGCGACACGAGGAGCGTGCTCCACATCCAGTCGAAGAACGGCGTGTGCTGCAGCACGAACGAGTAGTTGTCGAACGTCATCTTGCCGAGGATGTCCCCGGGGTGCAGGTAGTCGTCCTTGTCCGGGCCGAGGGACAGATAGACGAGCCAGGCGATCGGGAAGAGCGCGATCAGGCTCGCGACGACGAGGATGCCGTGCGAGGTCAGGGAGCCGGCGAGGCTGCGCTCGCCGCGCCGCGGCCCCTTGCCCGCCGGTGCGGTGTCCGCGGGGTCCCGGTCCGCCGGGGCGGGGGACGTGACTGTGGTGGTGCTCATGGGGACTCCTGCCTCAGATCGCGAGCTGCTGCTCATTGCGGGCCAGCCAGCGGCGGTAGACGGAGGTGAAGACGATCAGGATGGAGAGCAGCAGCACGCCGTACGCGGCGGACTGCGCGTAGTCGCGCGGCTGCTGGCCGAAGCCCAGTTGGTAGGCCCAGGTCACGAGGATCTGCGCGTCCGGCGCGGTGTCGCCGAAGAGCAGGAAGATGATGGCGAACTGGTTGAACGTCCAGATGATGCCCAGCAGTACGACGGTGGAGCTGACCGACCGCAGCCCCGGCAGGGTCACGTGCCGGAAGCGCTGCCAGGCGTTGGCCCCGTCCATCTCGGCGGCCTCGTACAGGACGCCGTCGATGGACTGCAGGCCGCCGAGCAGCGAGACCATCATGAACGGCACACCGCACCAGGTGTTGACCATGATCGCGGCGAACCGCTGCCAGAAGGTGTCCTCCAGCCAGAGCGGTGTGGGCAGATGCACCGCGTCGAGCATGGAGTTGATGACGCCGCCGTCGGCGAGCATGAACCGCCAGCCGAAGACGGTGACGAAGGTCGGCACCGCCCACGGCAGGACCAGGATGAGCCGGTAGAAGGTCCGGCCGCGCAGCTTCTGGTTGAGCAGCAGCGCGAGGCCGAGGCCGATGACGTAGTGGAGCAGCACGCACAGCGCCGTCCACACGATCGTCCAGATGAAGTGCGACCAGAAGCGGTCGTACGCGGTGGGGCCCCACAGGATGTCGGCGTAGTTGTCCAGGCCGATGAACTTGTAGGTCGCGTCGATGTGGTTGACGCCGATCGTGCGGGCCGAGTTGAGGCTCGTGGCGTCGGTGAACGTCAGGTAGATGCCCCGCGCCAGCGGATAGAGCACCAGTACACCGAGCACGACGACGACCGGGGCGATCATCGCGTACGCGTACCAGTACCGCTGGTACGAGTGCTTCATGCGCTGGAGCGGGCCGGGGCGCGGAGCCCGCTCACCGCGGCGCTTGCCGGTCGCGCGGTCGATGACGACTGTCATGGTTCGACACCTTCTGGAAAATCAGGGGTTGGGCGCACGTTCTGGAGACACGGCCGGTGGCCGCCGGATCCGTCCCCCCTGACCCACGTCTCGCGGGGGCCGGGCGGATCCGACGGCCACACGGGTCACTTGCTGAAGTCGGGCACCAGCTTGGCGATCGCGGTCTCCGCGTTGCCCAGGCCCTTGTCCAGCGACTCCTTGCCACCGGCGATCTTGAGCAGTTCGGTGTCGAGCGGACCCCACAGCGAGCTGTACTCGGGCAGCGCCGGGCGCGGCTGGGCGGCGGAGAGCACGCCCTGGTAGCCGGCGATGCCCGGGTCGGCCTTGACCTCGGTGGTGTAGGCGTCGTCGCGCGTCGGCAGCGTGGAGTTCTTGAGGGCGATCGTCTCCTGGGACTTCGCCGAGGTCATGAACTTCACGAACTTGAGCGAGGCCTCCTGGTGGGCCTTGTCCGAGCCCGCGTAGACGGAGAGGTTGTGGCCGCCGGTCGGGGCGCCCGCCTCGCCGCTGGAGCCGGCCGGGACCTTGGCGATGCCGAGGTTGCCCTTGTCCTTGAAGGCCGAGCCCTTGTAGAAGTTCGTGATCTCCCACGGGCCCTGGACGATCGCGGCGACCTTGCCGCTGACGAACGCGTCCTGGATGCGGGCGTACGCGTCCGCGGTGGTGTCGGCCTTGTGCAGGCCGTTGCCGTCGAAGAGGCCCTGCCAGGTCTTGTAGGCCTTCTTGGCCTCGGGCGAGGCGACGGTGATCTTCTTGGCGTCGGCGTCGACCGTGTCGGTGCCCTCGCCGTAGAGGAACGACTGCGCGTAGTAGGCCTGGGTGGAGCCCCAGTAGCCGTCGACGCCGGTCTTCTTCTTGATGGTGCCGGCGTCGGTCTTGAGGTCGGCCCAGGTGGCGGGCGCCCCGTCGATGCCGGCCTTCTCGAAGAGGGCCTTGTTGTAGACGAGCGCGAGGGTGTCGGTGACCAGCGGCACACCGTACGTCTTGCCGTCGTACTTGGCCTGCTCGATCAGGCTGGGCTGGAACTTGCCCTGGTCCGCGAGGGCCTCCGTGCCGTCGAGCGGCAGGAAGAAGCCCTTCTTGGCGAACGCGGGGGTCCAGCCGACCTCGGAGCGCAGGATGTCCGGGGCGCCCTTGGAACCGGCGGCGGTGTCGAACTTGTTCTGCGCCTGGTCGAACGGCACGTTGACGTACTTGACCTTGATGCCCGGGTTGGCCTTCTCGAATTCCTTCGCGAGGGCCTTGTAGACCGGTGCCTCGTTGGTGGCGTTGGACGTGTCCCACCACGTGATGGTGACCGGGCCGTCCGCCTTGCCACTGTCGTCGCTGTCGCCGCCGCAGGCCGTCGCCGCGAGGGCGAGGGACGCCACCAGTGCGGTGGCCGCTATGCCACGCCGCATGAGTTCTCCTTGAGGGTGAAAGCCCGTGTGCTTGAGGGAACGGCCCCGTCCGCCGTCCCCACCGACTCTCCGACCGCACCGTTGCCGCCGCCGGGCGACGTGAACGTAACAGCGATGTAAGCGCCGCGAAAGACCTTGCAGCAAAAAAGTGCAAGACCGGCAGACAGTTACCCGGGCGTGACCTCTTCTCGACCGTCCTGAGCCTTGATTCATGGGCATTCACCGGGAACGGGACCACTGTGCAAGACTCTGCAAGCTCTTGCCATACCCGTCGGTCACGGGGATCATCGCCCCGGCGGCGCCTTGCAGGAACCACCCGATCCCGCAGGCGTACACAGCGTGTACGCGACGGACACAGCCCGGATTGCCGACCGAAGTACCGACCGCAGTGCCGACCAGAATCACGAGGGAACGCGATGACGCAGCAGCCCCGAGCGGGCCGATCAAGTGCCCGCACCCGTCGTTCGTTCGGTGGGCAGGGCGAGACCCGGCCGGTACAGTCCAGTCCTGTGACCACACGGCTTGCCGACATCGCAGCCCAGGCGGGGGTGAGCGAAGCGACCGTCAGCCGCGTCCTGAACGGGAAGCCGGGCGTCGCCGCGACCACCCGCCAGTCCGTTCTCGCCGCGCTCGACGTACTGGGCTACGAGCGGCCCGTGCGGCTGCGGCAGCGCAGCGAGGGGCTCGTCGGGCTGATAACCCCGGAACTGGAGAACCCGATATTCCCGGCCCTGGCCCAGGTCATCGGCCAGGCGCTGACGCGGCAGGGGTACACGCCGGTCCTCGCGACCCAGACTCCGGGCGGCTCCACCGAGGACGAGCTGACCGAGATGCTGGTCGACCGGGGCGTCGCCGGCATCATCTTCGTCTCCGGACTGCACGCGGACACCTCCGCGGACATGCAGCGCTACGAGCAGCTGCGCGGCCAGGGCGTGCCGTTCGTCCTCGTCGACGGTTTCTCGCCAAAGGTGCAGGCGCCCTTCATCTCGCCGGACGACCGGGCCGCGATGGCGCTCGCGGTCACCCACCTCGTCTCGCTCGGTCACACCAACATCGGGCTCGCGCTCGGCCCGAAGCGGTTCGTGCCGGTCCAGCGGAAGATCGAGGGCTTCGTCCGCACCATGCAGGACCTGCTCGGGCTGGCCACGACCGACATCGAAGAGCGTCTGGTCCAGCACTCCCTGTACACGCTGGAGGGCGGCCAGGCGGCCACCGCGGCGCTCATCGACCGTGACTGCACGGCCATCGTCTGCGCGAGCGACATGATGGCGCTCGGCGCCATACGGGCCGCACGGCAGCGCGGTCTCGACGTCCCCAAGGACATCTCCGTCGTGGGTTTCGACGACTCCCCGCTGATCGCGTTCACGGACCCGCCCCTCACGACGGTCCGCAAGCCTGTCCCGGCCATGGGCCAGGCCGCGGTACGTACGTTGCTGGAGGAGATCGGCGGGACACCCGCGCCCCACAGTGAGTTCGTGTTCATGCCGGAACTGGTGGTGCGGGGTTCCACGGCTTCGGCTCCTGGGGACCGAAATCGTACGTAAGCATGAGTGCCCCACATACTCCGGGTGTAGAACGTGCGGGCAGGACCCACCCGAGGGATGATCGGTGGGGAAGGGCTTATCTGGCAGACTCTGTCTCTATGGGTGAGAGCACCGTGACGACACTGGAAGGCCAGGAGCAGGCCGCACACCAGCCCGTCGCGGACGAGGCGAACAGCCGCGCGGGACGAGGTTTCCTGCGCCGCCTGCGTACGCCTCGCCGCCCCCGGCTCTGGTTCGAGATCCTGCTGATCGCGGTGAGTTACTGGACGTACTCACTGATCCGCAACGCGGTTCCCGAGCAGCGGGCGAAGGCGCTGGAGAACGCCGACTGGATCTGGAAGGTCGAGCACCGCCTCGGCATCGCCGTGGAGGAGTCCGTCAACCACGGCGTGAACTCGGTGACTTGGCTGATCGTCGGCATGAACTACTACTACGCGACGCTGCACTTCGTGGTGACGCTGGGTGTCCTGGTGTGGCTCTACCGCAGCCACCCGGGCCGTTACGCGGCGACGCGCATGGTCCTCTTCGCCACCACCGGTGTGGCCCTGGTCGGCTACTACCTGTATCCGCTGGCACCGCCCCGTCTGATGAACGGCAGCGACTTCATCGACACGGTCGTGGTCCACCAGACCTGGGGCTCCATGGCTTCCGGCGACCTGAAGAACATGTCGAACCAGTACGCCGCGATGCCGTCCATGCACATCGGCTGGTCCCTCTGGTGCGGCCTCACGATCTTCGCCCTGGCCTCGGTCCCGTGGGTCCGCGTCCTCGGCCTGCTCTACCCCACGCTGACCCTGGTGGTCATCGTCGCCACGGCCAACCACTTCTGGCTCGACGCGGTGGGCGGCATGATCTGCCTGGCCTTCGGCTACACAGTGGCAAGGCTCTGGTACGGATCGCTACCGTACGCGCTGCCGCAACTGGTCCCGGAGACGCCGCGGAAGCGGTCATTGCTGCCGACGAAGGCTTAGGCCTCCCCGGGGGGCCGGGTCCGTTGCGGTTGGGCGCCCTGGTCCTCAACGAGTCCACGGGCCCCCGCATCTGGGCAGGCATGGCAGTGGTCCTGACCGGCGTGGCGATGACCCGCACCCGCAGGACGTCAGAAGGGGACGCGACGGGGTGTCCGCCCGCAGCGGCCGGCGCGTCCGCGCCGGTCACCCTTCTCAAGGCCACCCAGTCGCGCCAGACCGAGGACGGATACTCCGCCGCGTCCCCGCCCTGAAGCGAACCGGCGCCCGACCACAACCCGCAGAATCCGCGACGGCCCGAACCACACCAGGGGCGCGGGACTGTGACATTTTGCGGCTCCGCCGCGTGGGCGCGACATGCCCCCACTGACCCGCATCCGAGTAGGCAACCCCGGCTACCGGTCACCGGCCCCATAGAACAACTCCTCGACAACGGCCCGAGCCCGCCGAGTAGTACGCCGATAGTCATCGAGCATGTCCCCCACATGCCCCGGCCCATACCCCAAGTACCGCCCCACTGCAGCGAGTTCACGCCCGTCGGAAGGGAACGTATCCCCCGCCCGCCCCCGCACCAGCATCACGGCATTGCGCACCCGCGTAGCCAGAACCCACGCCTCGTCCAGCGTCGAAGCATCCTCGCCGGAGATCAACTCCGCCGCGCAGGCCGCCGCAAGAGCCTCCCGCGTACGAGTGGTCCGCAGCCCGGACTCCTCCCACCCGTGCCGCAACTGAAGCAACTGAACGGTCCACTCCACGTCGGACAGCCCACCCCGACCCAGCTTGGTGTGCAGCGTCGGGTCCGCCCCGCGAGGCATCCGCTCGGACTCCATCCGGGCCTTCAACCGCCGGATCTCCCGCACGGCATCCTCGCCAAGCCCCTCCGCCGGATACCGCAACGGATCAACGAGCTCGATGAACCGCTGCCCCAACTCCTCGTCCCCGGCCACGACTTCGGCCCGAAGCAAGGCGTGCGCCTCCCACACGAGAGACCACCGGCGGTAGTACGCCTCGTACGACTTCAGCGTCCGCACGAGCGGCCCGGACTTCCCCTCGGGCCGCAGATCCGCGTCGATCAACAACGGCGGATCGGCACTGGACACCTGCAACAGCCGCCGCATCTCGGAGACCACGGAATTCGCGGCCCTAGAGGCCTCCTGCTCGTCGGCCCCTTCCCGGGGCTCGTGCACGAACAGAACATCCGCATCGGACCCGTAGCCCAGCTCGTGCCCCCCGAAGCGCCCCATCCCGATGACCGCGAACCGGGTGGGCAGGGTGTCCCCCCACCCGTCCCGCACCACGGCCCGCAGCGTGCCCGCGAGCGTCGCCGCCGTCAGATCCGAGACGGCCCCGCCGACCAGATCCACCAGCGCACCCTGGTCGGCGTCGGCCGGCGTCTCCTCGGTCCCGTAGGACTTCACGATGTCGATGGCGGCCGTACGGAACAACTCCCGGCGCCGCACGCCACGCGCGGCGGTGACCGCGGCCTCGCCACCACTGGCGCGCCCGACGGCCGCGAGGATCTCCTGTTCCAGATGGGCCCGGCTGCGGGGTTCGAGCCCGCCGCCGTCGCCGTCGCCGAGCAGCGCCACGGCCTCGGGTGCCCGCATGAGAAGGTCGGGCGCCAGCCGCCCGGCGGACAGCACCCGGGCGAGATTCTCGGCAGCGGCCCCTTCGTCCCTCAACAGCCGCAGATACCAAGGGGTCTTGCCCAACGCGTCGGACACCTTGCGGAAGTTGAACAGCCCGGCGTCGGGGTCGGCGGAATCCGCGAACCACCCCAACAGAACAGGCAGCAGGGTCCGTTGGATGGCGGCCTTCCGGGAAACCCCGGAGGCGAGCGCCTCCAGATGCCGCAACGCGGCGGCCGGATCGGCGTACCCCAACGCGACCAGCCGCTCCCGAGCCGCGTTGGTACTCAACCGGCTCTCGCCGGGCGCGAGTTGGGCGACGGCGTCGAGCAACGGCCGGTAGAAGAGCTTCTCGTGCAGCCTCCGCACCACGGAGGCGTGCCGCTTCCACTCCCGGTTCAGCTCGGCGATGGGGTCGGTGCGCAGCCCCAACGACCGCCCGATACGCCGCAGATCGGCGTCCTCCTCGGGCACGAGATGCGTACGCCGCAGCCGGAAGAGCTGTATGCGGTGCTCCATGGAACGCAGGAACCGGTAGGCGTCCTCGAGCAGCACGGCGTCGACGCGCCCCACGTACCCGCCCGCGGCCAGCGCCTTCAAGGCGTCCAGCGTGGTCCCGCTGCGCAACGACGTATCGGCCCGTCCGTGCACCAACTGCAGCAGCTGCACGGCGAATTCGACGTCCCGCAGACCGCCGGGACCGAGCTTCAGCTCGCGCTCGATCTCGGCCACGGGGATGTTCTCGACCACCCGTCGCCGCATCTTCTGCACGTCGGGGACGAAGTTGTCCCGCTCGGCGGCCTGCCAGACGAGCGGCGCGAGCGTGGCGACGTACGTCTCGCCCAGTTCGACGTCGCCGGCAACGGGCCGGGCCTTCAACAGGGCCTGGAACTCCCAGGTCTTGGCCCACCGCTGGTAGTAGGCGAGGTGGCTGCTGAGCGTCCGGACGAGCGGCCCGTTCCGCCCCTCGGGCCGGAGATTGGCGTCGACGGGCCAGATCGACCCCTCCACCGTGGTCTCGGAACAGACCCGCATCAGATGCGAGGCCAGCCGGGTGGCGGCCCGCAGCGCCTTCCCCTCGTCGGCCCCGTCGACGGCCTCCCCGACGAAGATGACATCGACGTCGGAGACGTAATTGAGCTCGTGTCCCCCGCACTTGCCCATGGCGATCACCGCGAGCCGGCACATCGCGGCGTCCTCGGGCGCGGCCGCCCGGGCGATGGAGAGCGCGGCCCGCAGGGTGGCGGTCGCGAGATCGGCGAGCTCGGCGGCGGTCTGCGCGACGTCGGTCGTCCCGCACACGTCACGCGCGGCGATGGACAGCAGGCACCGCCGGTAGGCGACCCGCAGTGTCACGGGATCGGAGGCCTCGGCGAGCCCGCGTTCGAACTCCGCGGTGCCCGGGTGCAGGTCCTGCGGCTCGTACATCACGAGGGCCTGCCAGTCGAGCGGATGCCGCGCGAGGTGGTCGCCGAGCGCGGCGGACGCGCCGAGCACCCCGAGCAGCCGGTCGCGCAGCGGCTTGGCCGCGATCAGAGTGTCGAGCAGCTCGCGCTGGGCCGTGTGACCGTCCTGCGCCTCGACGAGCCGTACGAGCCCGAGCAGTGCCAGGTCCGGATCGGCGGTGGCTCCGAGCGCGTCGAGCAGCACCGGATCGTTCCGTATCGGCGCGAGCTCCGCGCTCTCCATGAGCCGTTCCGCGGCGGACGGATCGGTGAAACCGTGCCGCAGCAGCCGCGAGAAGGTACTGCTCCTGCGCCCCGGCGCCATCATCCCCGGCCTCCTGTTCCTCCCACGGGATCAAGGTCTTACGGCCCTGAGCCTAACCGGAGAGCCTGAGGGAAGCGCCTGGACGCGGGTCAGCGGTTTCAGCGGGCCACGACCATCGTGGCCGGTCGGCGCGGGTCCACGAGCACGTCCGGTCTGCCGGCTGCGGCGAGCGGATGTTCCCGAGGCGGAGGTCCTGTGACCGGCCGCCGGCCCACGTGGTGGCCGCCGGACCGATGAGTTCCGTCGGCGGGCGGGGTCTGTCCTCGTGAGGAATCATCCAGACATCCGCCAGGTCGCAGGAGGAGAGCTCATGGAACCACGGGCCGAGCTGGACGCCCGCTACAGCGACGAGACCGCCACCGCACGCCCCTGGTCCGAGGCCGAGGCGCTGCTGGCCGAGTCCGAGCTGTTCTGGATCTCGACCGTACGCCCCGACGGACGGCCTCACGTCACGCCGCTGCCGACGGTGTGGTCGGACGGCGCGCTGCACTTCTGCACCGGGCCCGAGGAGCGCAAGGCGCGCAACCTCGCGCTGAACCCGAGCGTCGTACTGACCACAGGAACCAACACCTGGAACAAGGGGTACGACCTCGTGGTGGAGGGCGAGGCGGTCCGGGTGTCCGACGACGACAGGCTGCGCGCGCTGGCCGGGGCATGGGAGGGCAAGTACGGCAGTTTCTGGCACTTCGAGGTCGCCGACGGGCACTTCCACCACGGCGCCGGGAAGGCCCTTGTCTTCTCGGTGGCGCCCGGGACCGTTTTCGGCTTCGGTAAGGGAGAGCCGTTCAGCCAGACCCGCTGGCGGTTCGACGGACGCAGGACCTGAAGGCACAGCGCACGCGACACCACTACGACAAACGCCTAAGACAATGCGTACGACAAAGGAGTCGTTCATGGACATGGCCCTTGAAGTGATCACGCTTCCCGTCACCGACATCGACCGGGCGAAGGCCTTCTACCAGGACAAGGTCGGATTCCACGTCGACATCGACACCGAGGTCATGCCGGGCGCGCGCGTGGTCCAGCTGACACCCCCCGGTTCCGGCTGTTCGATCGCGCTCGCCGACGGTGTGCCCATCCCGACGGGAACACCGCAGCCGGGCACGTACCACGGCCTGCAGCTGGTCGTGGCGGACGCCAAGGCGGCCTACGAGGAACTGACCGCCCGCGGCCTGGAGGTCAGCGAGCCCGTCCAGTACGCCCCCCAGGACGGCGGCACCTTCATGCACTTCACAGACCCGGACGGCAACGGCTGGGCCATCCAGGAATTCCGGGAGCGCGCCACAAAGCCCCTCCACAAGCTGATGACGGACCTGGCCGAGCAGACCCCGTGACGGACCCCCTCACCGGCTGACCCCACGGTCAGAGATCGTCGGGGAGGATCCGGAAGTGGGTGTGCGTGCCGGAGTGGTCGGCCCAGGTGCGGTGGCACGGGGTCGTGGAGCCCGCGCGCCCATCTCCGACCCGGACGGCAGCGCGCTCCTGGTGGTGAACGCCTTCGCCGACGGCGGCACGCTGATGCGAGA
>NZ_JAPWHT010000308.1:0-12680 GCF_027270795.1 Streptomyces sp. ActVer | reverse complement strand
GCGGTCCTGGGCGACGGCTGCGCGCTCTTCGGCCTCCAGGGCCTGTGGAGCGCGGCGCGCTGCGCGGCTCCCGTGCTGTTCGTGGTGATGAGCAACGGCGCGTACCGCACCCTCCAGAACACCTACGAGGCGATGGGCGGCAACGGCCCCTGCCCCGGAACCGAGTTGGGGCGACTCGATTTCACACAGGCGGCCCGATTCTTCGGGATCGACGCGGTGCGTGCGGAGAGCGCGGATCACCTACGTGAACTGGTGGGCGGGGCAGGTGAGTTGCCGCGGCCGATGCTGGTCGATGTGCCGCTTCGCTGAGGGGAAGACGGGGGGGTGCGGTGCGGTGGGGCTTTGGTGAGGGAGGC
Organism: Streptomyces sp. ActVer; assembly: GCF_027270795.1. Classification (NCBI taxonomy): domain Bacteria; kingdom Bacillati; phylum Actinomycetota; class Actinomycetes; order Kitasatosporales; family Streptomycetaceae; genus Streptomyces; species Streptomyces sp. ActVer. Next base: position 12,324 of record NZ_JAPWHT010000308.1, on the reverse strand, counting down.
GGGCCCGGTGTGGTGCTTCGGCAGGGGAGGGCGGGTCGGCGTGGTGGCCTTGGGACGACGTACGAGTTCACGCGGACGTCGTCGTACGAGTTCTCCGGCGGCCGACGACTCACAGGGCCCCGCACCTTGTCACCCGCCTGCCGGGGCCGGACCATCGGTCCATGACGGACAGTCAGGTGCCTCAAGTACCTCAGGTGCCGAAGTCGGTGCTCGCGCGCGGGGCGGCGCTGCTGCGTGCCTGCGGCGAGTCCGAGGGCGCGCAGAGCCTGGCCGAACTCGCGCTGCGCACGGGGCTGCCCAAACCGACCGCGCACCGGCTGCTGGGCGAACTGGTCCGGCTGGGGCTCGTGGAGCGCGGACCCGACGGCCGCTACGGCATCGGGCTCGCCCTCTTCGTACTCGGTCAGTCGGCGCCGTCCGCGCGTGAACTACGGGACATCGCCCTGCCGTTCCTCGGCGACCTGTACGAGGCGACCGGCGAGAACGTGCACCTGGCCGTGCCCGACGGCCCCGACACCCTCTTCCTGGCGAAGCTCACCGGCCGACGCGCCACGCCGATCGTCTCGCGCACGGGCGGCCGCCTGCCGGCCCACTGCACCGCCACGGGGAAGGTCTTCCTGGCCCATGACCCCCGGCCGCCGTGCGTCTCCCTTCCCAGGCTCACCCCGCGCACGCTCGTGCTGCCCGGCCAGCTCGCCCGTGACCTGGCACGGACCCGCGCCCGCGGCTTCGGCGTCAACCTGGAGGAGGCCGAGATCGGCATCTCCGCCGTCGCGGCTCCTGTCTACGCCCGGGAGCGCCGCCCGGTCGCCGCCATCTCCGTGACGGGCGGGACCTGGCGCCTCGACATGGAACGCGTCGGCGCGCGGGTGTGCGCGGCGGCGAGAGCGTTGACGCGGGCGCTGTCGGCGTGAGCGGGCCTGGGTGGAGCGCTGGCGACCACCATCCGACGCCGCTTGTTGGAGACTCTCGCCCCGGACCGGTCACTGCCCGGCCCCGCCTCCCGCCTGCATCGACACCGCCAGTCGGTGCTCGGTCAGTCGGGCGCCGCTCAACTCCTCCACAGTCCGGCCCCGTACGAAGATCAGCACCCGGTCGCAGACCTCCGTCAGTTCGGCCAGGTCGGTCGAGGCGATGAGGACGGCGGCGCCGCCCGCCGCCAACTCGCCCACGATGCGGTGCATCTCGGACCGTACTCCGACATCGACGCCACGCGTGGGGTCGTCCAGGACGACAATGCGGGGCTCGGTGGCCAGCCACTTCGCGAAGACGACCTTCTGCTGGTTGCCGCCGGAGAGGCGGGCCACGACGTCGTGCGGGTCGCCGCGCAGACGCAGACGCTCCGTCAAATCGCCTGTGCGGCGGACCAGTTCGGCGCGCGAAGCCATGAAACCGCCCCGCCCCAAGCCCAGCCAGCTCACCGCCGTGGTGTTCTCCCACACGGTGCGGTCGGTCATCAGCCCGTACCGTTTGCGGTCGCTCGGCACGAAGGCCACGCCCGCCCGGACCGCGTCCCGCAGGGACCGTGGCAGTCCCCGGCCGCCGATGTCGACCCGGCCGACGGAGACGGTCGTACGCCCGCACACCACCCCCAACGCGTCGAGATGGCCCGCCCCTTGGAGCCCGGCCACACCCACCACCTCACCCGCACGCACGGTGAAGGTCACGTCCGCGAGGCGCCCCGGGACGCACACCCCGGAGAGCACGACCGGCGGCGGTCCGTCGGTCACGGCACGCGTCCGGCGTACCGGCTGCTGCGGTGTCCCGCCCAGCATCGCCGTCACGAGATCCGGCACGCCGACGTCCTCCTGCCGTACACCGGCCAGTGTGACCCGTCCGTCGCGCAGCACCGTCACGCGCTGCGCGAGGCGCATCACCTCCTCCAGGAAGTGGGTGACGTACAGGATCGCGATGCCCCGCCCGGTGAGCGTCCGCAGAACCTGTTCGAGGTGGTCCACGGCGGCGGCAGGCAGTGCGGACGTCGGCTCGTCGAGCACCAGGACTCGCGGCCGACGCAGCAGTGCCCGCGCGATCTCCGTCAACTGCTGGTCAGCGAGCGGAAGTTCACCGACCAGGGTGCCGGGCTCGACATCGAGTCCCAGCTCGGCGAGCACGGGGCGCGCGGCCCGGTCCATCGCGCTCCGGTCGAGCAGCCCGAAGCGCCGAGGCGGACGGTAGGGGAAGAGGTTCTCCCGTACCGACAGATCGGGGAAGAGGCTCAACTCCTGGGAGACGACGGCGATTCCGCCCGACCGTGCCTCCGGTGCGAGCCGCACCGTCCCGTCGTCCGGCCTCAGAGTGCCCGACAGGATCCGCACGAGCGTCGACTTGCCGGCCCCGTTCTCACCGACCAGCGCATGGACCTCGCCGCCGCGCAGCCGGATGTCCGCTCCGTCCAGGGCCCTGACCCCGCCGTACGACTTGACCAGGCCCTGCGCGGCCAGCATGTCGCCGTACGTCATCTCAGCGCGCGTCCTTCAGCGGCTTGAGCTGCGTCTTCTGGTCACCGAGCAGCTTGTCGATCACCGGCTTGTACCAGTCGTACGCGGCCTTCGGGGACTTCTGCCGGGTGATGATCTCGTCGATGTTGGAGGAGTCGACGACCCCGCCGGGGGAGAGGAACCAGCCGTCGGGCAGCTTGCCGTCGTTGTCGCGCACCGACTCGATGAGCATGGCCGTCGAGAGGTAGCCCTTGAGGAAGTGCTGCGGGTCGATGGCGACGAAGTTCGAGCCGTCCTCGACCGCGTCGAGGGTCTTCGGGTCGACGTCGAAGCCCGCCGTCAGCCACTTGCCGTTCTTCTCCTTCTTGATCTTCGCGAGGTTGTAGCTGTCGGCGTCACCGACCCCCAGGAAGGCGAGGGCCTTCGGGTGCGCACCCACCTGCGACGACCAGGAGCTGTGGTTCTGCCCGGGATCGCTGTACGTCTGGAAGGGGCCGAGCACCTTGACGCCCGGGGCCTCCTTCCTGAACGTGTCGGCGATGCCCTTGGCCCGGTTGTCGAGCACCGGTGTCCCCGGGTTGGGCACTCCGACGACGATCTCGCCCTTCGGGTCGTCGCCGAGCCGCTTCAGCGCCTCCTTGGCCATCAACTCGCCCAGCGCGTAGTTGTCGTTGCCCACGTAGAAGGTCATCTTGCTGCCGTCGGTGGGGGAGGTGTCCAGGGCCACGATCGGGATGCCCTGGTCGACGGCGCGCGCGGCGGGCCGGGTGAAGATCGGCGGGTCGAGGTTCTCCAGGACGATGCCGTCCTTGGCGCGGGCCGTGAGGTTCTGGAAGAGCTGCACCTCGGCGGGACCGTCCGTGTTGGGCGGTCCGACGGCCTTGAAGTCCACGTCTCCCGCGTGGTCGGCGGCGCTCTCGGCACCAAGCACCATCTCGTGGGCGAAGTTCAGGCTGATGTTGGCCACCGCGATGCCCATGTCGAGCTTGCCGCCGCCCGAGCCGCCGGGGCCGTCGTCGTTGCCGCAGCCGGTGGCGGAGAGGAGGACCAGCGCGCTGAGCGCGGCGGACAGCGTACGCAATCGGGAGTGCATGACGGCCTCCAAGGCGGCTCTGAACAAACTCCGAACAAGGCTCAGGACAAGGGGACTTCAATGTCGGCGACGCCCGCCGCGGCGCAGCGCGCTGTCCGCCGCGACCGCGACGAGGATCACTCCGCCGGTCGCGAACGACGTCCAGTTGATGGGTACTTCGAAGAACACGAGCCCGGAGGCGACGACGGACAGGATCATCGCGCCGGCCACCGCCCCGACCACCGAGCCACGGCCGCCCGCGAGCGGAGTGCCGCCGATGATGCACGCGGCGATGGCCTGCAACTCGTAGCCCTGGCCGAGCGTGGGATCACCGGCGCCGTAGTACGCGAGCGCGAGGACCGCCGCGCATGCCGTGGTGAGACCGGACAGCGCGAGGGCCTGAACACGGGTGCGGACGACCGGGATACCGCTGAACGCGGCCGCGTCGGGATTGGACCCGATCGCCCGCACCCGAGCCCCGAACCGGGTGCGGGCGAGCAGCACCGCGAGAACGACCACGACCGCGAGCAACACCCAGAGCGCGAAGGGCACTCCGGCCGCGTCACCGCCCGCGAACGTGAAGAACGAGTCGTCCAGCGGCAGATCGGTGATCTGCTTCCCGTCGGCGAGCGCCAGCCCGACACCCCGGAACAGCATCAGCGTGCCTAGCGTCACGATGAACGACGGCAGCGCGAGAAGCGTCGTGACCAGTGCGTTGAAGATGCCGAGCACGATCCCGGTGAGGAGCACCGCCGGGACCGCCAGCCAGGGCGCAACACCCTCCCGGATGAGCAGGCCGCCGACGACCAGGCACATCGCGTAGCTGCCGCCCACCGACAGGTCGACCTCGCGCATGGCGAGCGCGAAGACCATGCCGCACGCCATCAGCGAGATGTAGACGGAGTTGTGCGCGGTGGAGAGCAGGTTGTCACTGTTGAGGAAGTCCGGGTAGGGGATGCCGATGCCGGCGACGAGCAGGGCGAGGACGACCAGGACGCCGAGTTCGTCGGGCAGCCGTCGCCGCCAGTTCCCGAGGCGGCCCGCCGGCAGTCGACCGCGACCGGGCGACAGCCTGAACCACCGTCCGCCGCCGCCCTGTTCGCGGGCGCGCTCGGCGTCGTCCACGGCACGGTCGGTCTCGGTCATCGGACACGGCTCCCGAACGCCGGCGGCTGGGGGGTCGCCCCGCAGCGTCGGGCCGCCGGGCGCGCGGGGCAACACGGCCGTTCCAGCGAATGGAACAGGGGTCGGCGGTGGACGGGCCGACTCGGGGAGCCGTCGGCCGAAGGGAGCCACCGTCGGACACGGCCACCGCGTTCCGAAGACCGGAAACGCCCCCTTGCCCGCCGCCTGACGGGTCATCACACTGCCCGCATGGAGACGCGGACCGCGCTGGTGACCGGAGCGGCACAGGGCCTCGGGCAGGAGTTCGCCGTCGCACTCGCCGGACGAGGCTACCGAGTCGCCGGACTCGACCTCGTCCCGCAGGCCCGGACGGTCGAACGCATTCTGGACTACGTGGAGTTGATCGCCGACGTCACCGACGAGGCGCAGGTCCAGGCGGCTCTGGAGCGAGTGCTGGAACAGTTCGGCACGCTGCACGTCCTGGTCAACAACGCGGGCGTGTACCCGGAGTCGTCCTTCGAGGACACGACACCTGAGGAGTGGCGGCGTGTCATGCGCGTCAACCTGGAGGCGCCGTTCCTGATGACCCGGGCCGTCCTGCCGTACCTGAAGGCGGCGGGCTGGGGGCGCATCGTGAACATCGCTTCCGCCGCCGTCCTCACCGCACCGCCCACGATGGTGGCGTACACCGCCTCGAAGGCAGGCCTGATCGGCTTCACCCGCGCGCTCGCCTCGGCGCTCGGCCCGTACGACATCACGGTCAACGCGATCGCGCCGAGCATGATCCGTACCGCGACCGCGGAGCGCACGGTCGGCGCCGGCGGCGGCTTCGAGCACGTCCGCGCCCAACAGGCCGTCCCCAGAACCCAGGAGCCGTCCGACCTGGTCTCCACGCTGCTGTACGTCGTCGACGAGGGCAGCGGCTTCCTGACGGGCCAGACGCTCAACGTGGCAGGCGGGTCGGCGTACTTGTGAGGGCTGGAGGCGTACGTGTGAGGGACCGGGGACGGCGGCTCAGGACTCCTCGGTGAGCCACTCCCGCAGCTCCTCCTTCAGCGACCGCTGAAAGGTCGTCAACAACGCCTGCACCACGAGCGGTTGCATGTGCGCGGACAGGTCCTTCACCGCCTCGACGGACTCGCGCTCGGACACCTCGTCCCGGAACAGCAGGGACAGCTCGTGGGCCGCGGCGCGTGTGTGCTTCAGCAGGACCGTGCGCGCGGCGAGGATCGTCTCGTGCGTGATCGGTACGTCGAGCAGTTGGACGCCGAGCCGCAGCAGTCCGAGGTCCACACGGTACGTGCCCGGGTCGGCCGCCTCCCTGACGACGCTCATCGCGACGAGCCGGTCCAGGTCCTCCGCGCTCAGCGGCCGCCCCGCCCGGCGCTCCAGCTCCGCACGGCTCACCTCCTCCGCCGAGTCCGGTGCCCAGGAGGCCACCACGGCCCGGTGGATGGCCAGATCATGGGCGCTGAGCCCCTCCGGCAACTGCTGCAGATAGCGCTCGATCGCGGCGAGCGTCATCCCCTGGTGCTGCAGCTCCTCGATGAGCGCGAGCCGGGACAGATGCTCCTGGCCGTAGTGCCCCACCCGGCGCGGCCCGATCACGGGCGGCGGCAGCAGCCCCCTGGTGCCGTAGAACCGCACGGTCCGCACAGTGACCCCCGCCCGCGCGGCCAGCTCATCGACCGTGAGCGTCGGCTCCTCGATGTCCGTCGCCATGACCGCTCCTTCGGGTGCCACATCTGCCTCACGGGTGCGGTGCAACAGTATTGCTGTCTCACCTGCGTTGTGAAAGCTCCCAGGGGCGGTCGGGGGCCCCGAATGCCCCGGCCGATTGTCAGTGGCGGTCCGTACGGTTGGCGTCATGTCGGAGATCACGTACGTCCGGGGCGACGCCACCACCCCGCTGGGCAAGGGCGTCAAGCTGATCGCCCATGTCTGCAACGACATCGGGGGCTGGGGCAAGGGCTTCGTCCTCGCCCTGTCGAGCCGCTGGCCGGAGCCGGAGGCGGCCTACCGCCGCTGGCACCGCGAGCGCGCGGGCAACGACTTCGCCCTGGGTGCGACCCAGTTCGTGAAGGTCGACCGATACGTGTGGGTGGCCAACATGATCGGCCAGCGGGGCACCAGGACCGGCAGCAAGGGCGTCCCCGTCCGCTACGAGGCGATCGACAAGGCCCTCGCCCCACTGGCCGACAAGGCCATCGAACTGGGCGCATCCGTCCACATGCCCCGCATCGGCTGCGGACTGGCGGGCGGGAAGTGGTCACGAGTGGAGCCACTGATAGCCGAGCGACTCATAACGAGGGGCATCAAGGTGACGGTGTACGGCCACGGCGACTGAGCGAGTCCCGGGCCCCGCAAGGGGCGCGGGGAACGGCCGACATGAGCGACCCCGTCCCACGCACCTTTCAAGCCACACCTCGGCCGAACCCCCACCCACCCCAATCGGCCCTCTTTTGCACAGGAGTTGACCGGAGTACCTTCCGCGCATGCGGACACCTGCGCGCTACAAGCGCTTCACCAACTGGAGATCGCTCGCGACGGCGGCCACAGCCGCCCTGATGGCCACGCTCCTCACCCCGGTCGCCGCCCAGAGCGCCCCGCGGGAGAGCACCCCCGTCTACTCGTACGAGAACGCGATCCGCGAATCCGTCTGGGTGGACACCAAACTGGACGGCGACAGCGACGGGAAGACCGACCGCGTCGCCTTCGACATCGTCCGCCCGCGCGAACCCGCCCAGCAGGGCCGCAAGATCCCCGTGATCATGGACGCCAGCCCGTACTACTCCTGCTGCGGGCGCGGCAACGAGAGCCAGCTGAAGACGTACGACGCGAACGGCGACATCGTGCAGATGCCGCTCTACTACGACAACTACTTCGTGCCCCGCGGCTACGCCTTCGTCGGCGTCGACCTCGCCGGGACCAACCGCTCCGACGGCTGCGTCGACGTGGGCGGCCGCTCGGACATCCAGTCCGCGAAGGCCGTCATCGACTGGCTGAACGGCCGGGCCAAGGGCTACACCTCCCGCACGGGGACCACGAAGGCCAAGGCCGGCTGGACCAACGGCAAGACCGGCATGATCGGCAAGAGCTACGACGGCACCATCGCCAACGGCGTCGCCGCGACCGGAGTCGAGGGCCTGGAGACGATCGTCCCCATCGCCGCCATCTCCTCCTGGTACGACTACTACTTCGCCAAGGGCGCCCCCCTCTACGATTCCGGCCCCGAGTGGCTGTCCGACTACGTCGAGAGCCCCGACGCCCGCGCCAGGTGCGCCGCCGTCCAGCAGAAACTCGTCGACGGCGCCCCGCGCACCGGCGACTGGACCAAGCTGTGGACCGAGCGCGACTACGTGAAGGACGTCGGCAAGGTCGACGCCAGCGTCTTCGTCATCCACGGCATGCAGGACCTCAACGTCCGCCCGAAGCACTTCGGCCAGTGGTGGGACGGTCTCGCCGAGAACGGCGTCGACCGCAAGATCTGGCTGTCCCAGACCGGGCACGTCGACCCCTTCGACTTCCGCCGCGCGGAGTGGGCCGACACGCTGCAGCGCTGGTTCGACCACGAACTCCTCGGCTACGACAACGGCATCGACGACGAGCCGATGGCCGACATCGAGCGCGCCCCCGACCAGTGGGTCACCTCGAACGTCTGGCCCCCGCGCGCCACCGACACCGTGAGCCTGCGCCCGGCCAAGGGCGCGCAGGCGGGCGTCGGCACCCTCGGACTGCGTACCGGATCGGGCACCGAGACCTTCACCGACGACCCGCAGCAGGACGAGACCGACTGGGCCGCCCAGATCGACCAGTCCACGTCAGCCAAGGCCGGTTTCACCACCAAGCCGCTCACCCGTGACGTCCGTCTGTCCGGCTCCTCCAAGGTGACCGTCACCGCCACCCCGACCACGTCGACCGCCCACCTCTCCGCGGTCCTGGTCGACCTGGGCCCGGACACGATCCGCGACTACTCCGCCTCGGGCGAGGGCATCTCCACGCTCACCGACCGCACCTGCTGGGGTCCGAGCACCACCGGCGACAGCTCCTGCTTCAAGGTGACCCGCGCGAAGACCGCGGACGTCGACTACACGGTGTTCAGCCGCGGTTGGGCCGACCTCGGCAACCACGCATCCGACACCAAGGGCGAACCCCTCACCCCGGGCAAGCGCTACACCATCACCCTCGACCTGCACGCGAGCGACCACGTCGTCCCGGCCGGACACCGCCTCGCGCTGATCGTCGCCGGTACCGACCAAGGCCTCATCGACCCGCCGTCGAGCACCCCGACCCTCGCCCTCGACCTCGCGCGCACGAAGGCCAGCGTGCCGCTCGTCGGAGGCGCCGCCGCCTTCGCGCGCGCCACCTCGGGATCCTCGTACGTCACCCCCGACGCCACCCTCGACGGCATAGGCGAGCCGCGCACCACGCACCGCGTACCCGGAGGCACCCACTGATGACATCCCGCCGTACCGCCGCCGTCGCACTGACGGCGGCGGTGCTCACCTCACCCCTGCTGACGGTGCCCGCCCACGCGGCCCAGACCCCGCCCCGTACGGGATTCGAGCAGACCGACGGCGCACGCTGGACCACCCAGCCCGAGGAACAGGACTTCCTCGCCGCCGTCGACAAGTCGAGCAGCCGGGTGTCGATCAGCCGGATCGGCACGACCAAACAGGAACGCCCGCTCCGGCTCGTACGCATCGGCAACAGTCACGCGGCCAACACCGTCCTGCTGGTGTGCAGCCAGCACGGCGACGAGCCGTCCGGGCGCGAGGCCTGTCTCACGACCGTCCGCGACCTCGCGTACGCGAAGGACTCCGCGACGCGGAAGTTCCTCGACCGCACCACGCTGCTCGTCGTGCCCACCGCCAACCCGGACGGCCGGGCCGCCGACACCCGCGGCAACAGCGACGGCATCGACATCAACCGCGACCACCTCGCGCTCCAGACGGCCGAGGGCCGCGCCATGGCCGCCGTCGTCCGCGACCGCAAGCCCGACGTGATCTACGACCTGCACGAGTACGGGGCCACACCCCCGTACTACGACAAGGACCTGTTCGACCTCTGGCCGCGCAACCTCAACACCGACGCGGCCGTGCACGACGAGGGGCAGACCCTGTCGCAGTCGTACGTACGGCCCGCTGCCCAGGCGAAGGGGTACTCGACCGGCACGTACGGAATCTGGACCGACCCGGTGACCGGCGACCCGATCCGGCAGGTCGCGGGCGACGGACAGGAGCGGATCCTGCGGAACATGTCCGGCGTCAAGCACGGCGTCGGGCTGCTCATCGAGAGCCGCGTCGACCCCCTCACGGACGCCGAGAAGGCCGACGAGGCACTCAACAACCGGCGCCGCGTCCACTCCCAACTGGCCGCGCTGGACGGGCTGTTCGAGTTCACGGGCGAACGGCGCACCCGGATCGAGGCGGCCACGACGGCGGCCCGGCTGGCCGGCTACCGGGACACCGGGCCGGTCTACGTCGGCGGCGCGGACAACGACCCGGCCGAACCGTCCGAGATCATCGCGGACCCGCCCTGCGCCTACCGGCTGACCGCCGACCAGTACGCGGACGTCAAGGACGAACTCGCCCTGCACGGGGTCAGAGCGCGACAGGACGCAGACGGCGCCCACGTCCCGCTGCGCCAGTCCCTGCGCGCTCTCGTGCCGCTGCTTCTCGACGAGCGCGCTCCGTACCACCTCACGGCCGGGGAACCCGACACCGACTGCTGAGGCGGGTGAGATCTGCAGCACCTGTGGTAGGTCGTAGGGCATAGCGAGGAAATGGCTTACCCACGCTTTACAGGGGAAGGTGCCGCAGATGACTGAAGACCTGAGTAAGAGGGGAGGCCGGGAAAGTCCCACGGACATTCCCGGCGGCCCCGGTCAGCACACCGACTGGGTGGTGTTCGGCGTCACCGCCGCCATCACCCTGGCCTTCGTGATCTGGGGATCGGTCGCCACCGACTCCCTGAAGAGCGCCTCCGACAAGATGCTCAGCGGCCTGATCCAGAACGGCGGCTGGGCCTTCATGCTGGCCGCCTCGGGCTTCGTGGTCTTCGCCCTGTGGCTCGCGATCAGCCGGTACGGCAGGATCCACCTCGGCGCGGAGGGCGAGGAGCCCGAGTTCAAGACCGTGTCCTGGGTCGCGATGATGTTCAGCGCCGGTATGGGCATCGGCTTGATGTTCTACGGCGTGAGCGAGCCGCTCTCCCACTACACGACCCCGCCACCGGGAACCGACCCCGCGGACTCCGCGGAACGCATGCAGACGGCGATGGCCACCACCCTCTTCCACTGGACGCTGCACCCCTGGGCGATCTACGCGGTGGTCGGCCTCGCCATCGCCTACAGCACCTTCCGCAAGCGCCGCCGCCAGACGATCAGCGCGGTCTTCACCCCGCTCATCGGGGAGAAGCACGCGAACGGCAACGTCGGCCGGGCCATCGACGTCCTCGCGATCATCGCCACGGTCTTCGGCTCCGCGGCCTCACTGGGCCTCGGCGCCCTCCAGATCGGCTCCGGATTCACGGAGCTGGACTGGATGGACAAGGTGAGCGACAGCCTGCTCGTCGTGATCATCGCCGTCCTGACGGTGGCGTTTGTCGCCTCGGCCATCTCCGGCATCGAGAAGGGTATCCAGTGGCTGTCCAACATCAACATGGTGCTCGCCCTGGTGCTCGCCGTCTTCGTGTTCATCGCGGGCCCGACGGTCATCGTCCTCGACCTGCTGCCCACCTCGGTCTTCTCCTACCTCGGTGACCTGCCGCAGCTGGCCGGCCGCACCGAGGCCAGCACCGGCGAGGGCGTCGCGGACTGGCTCGGCAGCTGGACCGTCTTCTACTGGGCGTGGTGGATCTCCTGGACGCCCTTCGTCGGCATGTTCATCGCGCGCATCAGCCGCGGCCGCACCATCCGGCAGTTCGTCGGCGGCGTCATCCTCGTGCCCAGCACCGTCAGCCTCGTCTGGTTCGCGATCTTCGGCGGTACGGCGATGAAGCTCAAGGAGGGCGGCGCGCTCGGCGGCGAGTCGACCCCCGAGGGCCAACTCTTCGGCGTCCTGCAGGAGTTCCCCATCGCGACCGCCACCAGCCTGCTCGTGATGATCCTCGTCGGCATCTTCTTCGTCTCCGGCGCCGACGCCGCGTCCATCGTGATGGGCACGCTCTCCCAGAAGGGCGCCCTCGAACCCGGCCGCTTCGTCGTGGTGTTCTGGGGCGTGGTCACCGGAGCCGTCGCCGCGATCATGCTGCTCGTCGGCACCGAGGGCAACGCGCTCACCGGGCTGCAGAACCTCACGATCCTGGCCGCCGCGCCCTTCGTCCTCGTGATGATCGGCATGTGCATCTCCCTCATGCGCGACCTGCGCCGGGACCCCGTCATCGTGCGCCACGAAATGGGCTCCGAGGCCGTCTCGCTCGCCGTGATCGAGGGCCACAAGAAGTACGACGGCGAATTCGAGATCAGGGTCGGCCCGGGCGCCGGGACAGAAACGGAGGGCGACCCACTGGGCCACGACCACGGCTGAGCGCCGGGCCATGTCAGGCTGCGGGCCGAGTTGGGCTGAGCGTCAGGTTCGGCTCAGGGCTTGGGTCTTGGGGCTGAGGCTCGGCGAGGTCGGCCGGGAGGCGAGGGCGAGGCCTTCGGCTTTTAGGGGCGCGGGGAACTGCGCGACCAGCCACGTC
>NZ_JAPWHT010000307.1:0-12770 GCF_027270795.1 Streptomyces sp. ActVer | reverse complement strand
AGTGCCGTACGACGTTGGTCAGCGCCTCCTGGATGACGCGGAAGGCGGCGAGGTCGGCGCCCGGCGGCAGGGCCCTGCGCTCGCCCCCGCTCTCGACGTCGACCGTCAGTCCGGCGCCCGCGGCCTGCTCGACGAGCTCGGGGAGCCGGTCGAGGCCGGGCGCCGGCGCGCGGGGCGCGTCTCCGGGTGTACGGAGCGTGTCGAGCACCTGGCGCACCTCCCCCAGGGCCTCCTTGCTCGCGGCCTTGATGGTGGTGAGCGCGGTGCGCGCCTGTTCGGGGTCGGAGTCGAGCAGCGCGAGGCCGACGCCCGCCTGGACGTTGATGACGGAGATGCTGTGCGCCAGTACGTCGTGCAGTTCCCGGGCGATCCGCAGCCGTTCCTCGTCGGCGCGCCGCTTGGCCGCCTGCCGGCGCTCCGCCCGGTCGCGGTCCCACTGCTCACGGCGTGCCCGGGCGAGTTCGGAGACCGCGAGGATGGCGATCGTCCAGGCCGCGATGGCGACCTCCTCGCCCCACGAGGAGACCTGGTCGCCCTTCGGCGGCAGCCACTGGTAGAGCCAGTGCCCCACCAGGAGATGGACGACCCACAGCGTGCCGAGCGCGGTCCAGGCAGCCCAGCGCTGCCCGGCGACGATCGCGCTGAAGCAGGCGAGCGCGACCGTGAGGAAGATCGGCCCGTACGGATATCCGGCGCTGAAGTAGACGAGGGCCGTGGCCGCGGTGCCGAACACCACGGCCACGGGATACCGCTGCCGCCACAGGAGCAGAGCGGCGCCCCCGAAGAGGAGGATCCGCGCGAGGACGTCGAGCTGTTCCCGATCGGGCTGTTGCTCCGCGGCGAAGTTGCTGCCGCCGAGGACGAACACGGTGAGGAGCAGCGTCGAACGCCACGGCCAACGCGGACGGCCGCCGCGCTCTTCCTCCTCGTCGCGGCGGTTCCACCACGGGGGTCCCTGCCACCGGCCTCGCGCCGGGCCGCCCCCGGCCCAGGGGGGTCCACCCCACCGGCGTGTGCGCTGCTCTTCCATGCCTGCCACGCTAGACGCCGCGGGTCGCCGGAGGCGTCAGCCGAGCGTGGTGATCACACGTACTCCCGGCGGAGTACCTGGTCCGGCTCGGGCTCGGGGGCCTCCCTGATCCGGAGGCGGCGCAGCGGCTTCGGCGCCCACCAGTTCGCGCGCCCCGCGAGCCGCATCGTCACCGGCAGCAGGACCACCCTGATGAGGGTCGCGTCGACGAGGATCGTCAGGGCCGTGCCGATACCCAGCTCCTTCAGGAAGACGACGCCTCCGGTGGCGTACGACAGGAAGGACAGCGCGAGGATGCCGGCCGCCGCCGTGATCAGCGGGGCGCTGCGCCTGATGCCCTCGGCGACCGCGCGCCCGGTGTCGCCGGTGCGGTCGTGCTCCTCCTTGATGCGGGACAGCAGGAACACCTCGTAGTCCATCGAGAGGCCGTACGCCACGCAGAACATCAGCACCGGGATGCTCGGCTCGATCGAACCGGTCGGCGTGAAGCCGAGCACTCCGGAGAGATTCCCGTCCTGGAAGACCCACACCAGGCAGCCGAACATCACGGACAGGCTGAGCAGGTTCAGGACGGTCGCCTTCAGGGGGAGCAGCACGCTGCCGGTCATCAGGAAGAGGATCAGGTACGTCGCCCCGAGGACGAGCCCGGCGGCGAGCGGCAGCCGGTCGAGGAGCGCGGCGCGGAAGTCCGTGGTCTCGCCCGGGTAGCCGCCGACCAGTACGCCGTCGGGTGCGGGGACGTCACGGACGCGTTCGACGAGCGCCGGTACGTCTCCGCGCATCGCCTCCTGAGTGGGCACCAGCGCCAGCCGTACGCGGCCGTCGGGCGCCCTCAGCCGGTCCTGTCCCGGGGCTCCCGTCCGCTGCCCGTCGCGGTAGGTGCCGGAGGGGGCGTCGACCTGGAACACGCCCGGGATCGAGGAGAGTGCGGCGGCGTAGGCGCGCAGGTCGGGCGTTGTCGCGAGCGCTGCGGTGGGCGTTGCCGTGGGTGGTTCCGCGAGAACCACCTGAATGGTGTCGGTGGGCTCGGCGGGGAACTCCTCGTGCACGATCTCGGAGGTGGTGCGCGAGGAGGTCCCGTCGGGGAGGGTCCGCTCGTCCGGGAGTCCGAAGCGCAGCCCGAGGAGGGGCGAGGCGGCGAGGAGCAGGACGGTGAGCACTCCGGCGCCGGCCAGCAGCGGGCGGCGCATCGCCGCGAGTGCCGTGCGGTGCCAGAAGCCGGACGACGTGCGGGCTGCGGGCCGTTCGACCCGGTGGCCCCAGCGGGTCAGCGCCGCCGGCAGGAAGACCACAGCTCCGGCCACCGCCGTCACCACGACGAGGACACCCGCGTACGCGAACGAGCTGAGGAAGAAGAGCGGGAACACCAGCAGAGCGCTCAGCGACACCGCCACCGTCACTCCGCTGAACACCACCGTGCGCCCGGCGACCGCGGTCGCCCGAACGACGGCCTCGGGCTGCGGTCGCCCGGCCGCGCGTTCCTCGCGGTAGCGGCTGATCACGAACAGGCTGTAGTCCACGCCGAGTCCGAGGCCCAGGACGAGGGCGAGGTTCGCCGCGAACGTCGACACCTCGGTGAACTGCGCGATCGCGCGCAGCCCGGCGAGGGTTCCGAGGACGGACAGCAGACCGACCGCGACGGTCAACAGGGCTGCCGTGGCGCGCCGGTGGACCAGGACGAGGAGGAGCAGGACGGCGGGCAGCGCGAAGAGTTCGGCGCGCAGGAAGTCGGTGCGTGCCTGTTCGCCGACCTGGCGTGAGATCTCCTCCTGACCGCCCACCTGGACGGTGAGTTCGGGTGTCGTGCGCGTCAACCGCGGTGAGAGGGTGGCGAGTTGTTCGCGTGCTTCCGTGGCGCTGCCTTCGAGGCGGACGAGGACGAGCGCGCGACGGCCGTCGGTGCCGCGCAGGGCGGGGCTGTCGGCGTCCCAGTACGACGTGACGTCGGTGACCAGGGGCAGCCGCCCCACCTCCTGGGCGAGCGCGCGGGCCGCGTCCCGTGTGCGGGCGCTGCCACGTCTCCGTCGCGTGCCGTGACGAGCAGTGCCAGGTTGGGGTTGCCGGTGCCGAACTCCTCGCGCAGTACGTCCCCCGCGCGCACCGACTCCGTGCCGGGCGAGCTCCAGCGCGCGAGATCCAGGTCGTCCTGGGCGCCGGCCCCGTAGGCGGCGAGGCCGAGGCAGGTGAGGAGTACGCCGATGAGGACGGCGCGATTGCGCCGCACCGCCAGGCGGCCGAGCCGGGTGAGCATCGTGGTGTGGCCTTTCGCCGGGGATCCGTCGCGGCCACGGTCGTCGGCGCCGCTGACCGTCCGCTGGAAGATCCACTGGAACGCCGGTGCCGGGATACTCTCGACGCATGGGCGAGGGGACACCGAAGGGCTTGCGCGAGAGCGGATCGGCCGAGACCGAGGGGGCGTCCGACGGCCTGCGCTTCGAACTGCTCGGCCCGCTCCGGGCGTTGCGCGACGGAGTCGAGATACCGCTCGGCCCGCCGAAGCAGCGCGCGGTACTCGCCGTCCTTCTCCTCCAGGAGGGGCGCTCGATCTCGTACGACGCCCTGGTCGAGGCCGTGTGGGGAGGCGCGCCGCCCCTGCATGTACGCAACCTCGTGCAGAAGTACGTCTCCGGGCTGCGCCGAGCCCTGGGCGGCGCCGCGGAGTTGGCGTGGACGGGGAGCGGCTACCGGCTCACCGGCGCGGACGCCGACGACTTGCGCGAGCGCCGGCGGTGGGTGGACGAGGCGCTCGCCGCTCGCGACGCCGGTGAACTGCGGCGTGCGGGTGAACTGGTGGAACGCGCCGAGGAGTTGTGGCGCGGCGAGTTCGCGGAGGGCCTGCAGGCGCCCTGTCTGGCGGCGGAACGGCTGCGCTGGGCCGAGAAGCGGCTCACGGTGCTGGAGGCCCGGCTGGCCGGCGAGATCGAACTCGGCAGGTCCTTCGAGTACGTCCATGAGCTGGTCCGGCTCGTCGCCGCGCACCCGCTGCGAGAACGGCTCGTGGAGCTGCTGATGCTCGCGCTGTACCGGACGGGCCGCTCCTCGGACGCGCTGACCGCCTACGAGGCCGCACGACAGCGGCTCGCCGAGGCGCTGGGCGCGGACCCGGGGCCGCCGCTCCGGTCACTGCACGCGCGGATACTCCGTCAGGATCCCGCTCTGCTGCCCCGGCCACCCGTGCCGGTGTCCTGAGGGAACACGAGGCCCACACCATGACCGAGTTGGGCGACGGCGTGCCGGAAGAACGGCTCTCTGTCCTCCACGACTCGGTTGAACTGCCCGAACAGCTCGAAGCCGACGAGTCCGTAGAGCTGCGCCCAGGCCGCGACGAGCGCGGTGACCACAGCGGGCGGCAGGTCCGGGGCCAGGTCGTCGGCCAACCTCCGCGCCTCGGGACCGAGTTCGGCGGGCAACGGAGGAAGGGCGACACCGGCGCCCTGGTGCGCGTCCCGGACGATGCCGATGAGGAGCAGCCCGACGCGGGACGCCGCCGGCACGGTGGTGGCGGGTGCGACGTACCCGGGCACGGGCGATCCGTAGATCAGCGCGTACTCGTGCGGGTGCCCCAGTGCCCACTCGCGCACCGCCTCGCACACCGCGGTCCAACGGCGGATCGGTCCGGCGTCGGCCACCTTGGCGTGCGCCGTTTCGGCGGCGGCGCCGAGCGAGTCGTAGGCGTCGATGATGAGCGCGGTCAGCAGGTCGTCGCGGCTGGGGAAGTAGCGGTACAGCGCGGAGGAGACCATGCCGAGCTCGCGGGCCACGGCCCGCAGGGAGAGCTTGGCCGCGCCGTCCTCGGCGAGCTGCCTGCGCGCCTCGTCCTTGATGGCCGCGGTGACCTCGATCCGGGCGCGGGCGCGGGCTCCTTTGGCGGTACTCATGCACGCCAGTGTTCCATATTCTCAGAGCAGTGCACACAAACGAGATCGGTGCACGCGAATGTGAGCGGTGACCTACTTCGAGATCACTGCTCTTGCTTTGGATCGCCGATCTCGTGCACACTGCTCTCAAGCGAGAGCAGTGCTCACACTTTCCGCTTCGGGAGGAAGCCACCATGACCACGTCCACGCACGTGAAGAAGCCCGGCTGGTTCACCGTGAACGTCCTCAACAGGACCATCGCCTGGATGACCCGCCGCGGCCTCAGCGTCTGGGGCTCCCGCGTCCTGGCCGTCCGCGGCCGCAAGAGCGGCGAGTGGCGCACCACCCCCGTCAACCTGCTGACCGTGGACGGCACGCAGTACCTCGTCGCCCCGCGCGGCCACGTCCAGTGGACGCACAACATGAGGGTCGCGGGCGGCGGCGAGCTGCACCTCGGCAAGAAGGTGGACGTGTTCACCGCCGTGGAGGTAGCCGACGACGACAAGGTCCCGCTGCTGCGCGCCTACCTCAAGCGCTGGAAGGCCGAGGTCGGCGTGTTCTTCAACGGCGTCGGCCCCGACTCGTCCAACGAGGAGCTGCGGCGCATCGCCCCCGACCACCCGGTCTTCCAGATCACGATCAAGAGCTGAGCCCGCAGCCCCACCTTGAAGGCCCCTGAGGCCCCCTGAGCCCCCCGAAGCCCTCGGCAACCCGCAGAAGCACCAGCCCTTGGAGCTCCGGGTCCCCTCAGGTCACCGGTCGAGCGCGGTCAGCGCGCGCCCCGCCATCGGACGCGAACGCACGATCTCGCCCAGCGAGGTGGATCCGCGTGTGATGCCCGCGAACGCCTTCCAGGCGGGCCGGAAACCGGTGAGCGCGGCGTGGAACATGCCGGGCCGCCGCTGGAAGATCGTGAGCATGCTCTTGCCGACGCTCATCTCGACGCCAAGACCCGCCTTGATCGCGAAGGCGTAGTTCAGCGCCTGCCGTCGCGTGTCCACGGCGTCGTGCGCCTCCGCGATCCGCACCGCCCACTCCCCCGCGAGGCGCCCCGAGCGCAGCGCGAAGGAGATGCCCTCGCGCGTCCAGGGCTCCAGGAGCCCCGCCGCGTCCCCGCACACCAGCACCCGCCCCCGCGACAGCGGCGAGTCGTCGGCACGGCAGCGCGTCAGGTGCCCGGACGAGATGCTCGGCTCGAAACCGGCGAGGCCGAGCCGGGCGATGAAGTCCTCCAAGTACCGCTTGGTGGCGGCGCCTTCGCCCCGGGCCGAGATTACTCCGACGGTGAGGGTGTCACCCTTGGGGAAAACCCATCCGTAACTGCCGGGAAGGGGGCCCCAGTCAATGAGGACCCGCCCCTTCCAGTCCTCCGCGACCGTCTCCGGGACCGGGATCTCCGCCTCCAGGCCGAGGTCGACCTGGTCGAGCTTCACCCCGACGTGTGCTCCTATCCGGCTGGCGCTGCCGTCCGCGCCGACCACGGACCGGGCCAGCACCGTCTCGCCGTCCTGGAGAACCACGGCCACCGTGCGCCGGTCGGGGACGGCCGAGCCGTGCTGCTCCACCCGCGAGACCGTGACGCCCGTACGCAGTTCGGCGCCCGCCTTCTGGGCGTGCTCGACGAGCTGCTGGTCGAACTCGGGCCGGTTGATGAGCCCGAAGAGCATCTGCTTGGAGCGGCGGGTGCGCGTGAACCTGCCGTCGAGCGAGAACGTGACCGCGTGCACCCGGTCCTGGAACGGCAGCTCGAAGCCGGGCGGCAGCGCGTCACGGGTCGGTCCGATGATGCCGCCGCCGCACGTTTTGTAACGGGGCAGCTCCGCTTTCTCCAGCAACAGGACGCTGCGCCCCGCGACCGCTGCCGCATAGGCGGCCGAGGCGCCCGCAGGCCCCGCGCCGACCACGACGACGTCCCACACCCGCTGTGCGTCGTCCGAAGAGTTCTCGCTGCTCACGATGGTCTGCTGCTCCGATCCAGCCGCCTGCCGCACCTACTCCACGCATCCTACGGCGACGTCCGGCCAGGACCGCTGTGGGAGGATCTGCAGCGAATGCAGCGCGCACACCCGTATGCGCGCATCGCAGACGTACCCATCCTTACAACGTCGCACCCACGAGGAGCGTGCCCATGTCGTCGAATCCGGTCGCCGAGACCGTCGCCTCGCTGATGCCGAGGGCGAAGGCGGAGCTGACCGAGCTGGTGGCCTTCAAGTCGGTGGCGGATTTCGACCAGTTCCCCCGGAGCGAGAGCGAGGGCGCCGCGAACTGGGTGGCCGACGCACTGCGCGCCGAGGGCTTCCAGGACGTCGCACTGCTCGACACCCCCGACGGCACACAGTCGGTGTACGGCAGCCTGCCGGGCCCCAACGGCGCGAAGACGGTCCTCCTGTACGCGCACTACGACGTGCAGCCGCCGCTCGACGAGGCCGGCTGGGCGACCCCGCCGTTCGAGCTGACGGAGCGGGACGGCCGCTGGTACGGCCGCGGATCCGCCGACTGCAAGGGCGGCCTGGTCATGCACCTGCTGGCCCTGCGCGCGCTCAAGGCCAACGGCGGGGTCCCGGTCAACGTCAAGGTGATCGCGGAGGGTTCCGAGGAGCAGGGCACGGGCGGCCTGGAGCGGTACGCCGAGGAGCACCCCGAACTGTTGGCCGCCGACACGATCATCATCGGCGACGCGGGCAACTTCCGGGTCGGGGTCCCCACGGTGACGACCGCGCTGCGCGGCATGACGCTCGTCCGCGTCCGGGTCGGCACCCTCGAAGGCAACCTGCACTCCGGCCAGTTCGGCGGCGCCGCCCCCGACGCGCTGGGCGCGCTGATCCGCGTACTGGACTCGCTGCGCGCCGAGGACGGCTCGACGACGGTCGACGGGCTCACGGGCACCGCGCGTTGGGACGGCCTGCAGTACGACGAGGCCCAGTTCCGCAAGGACGCGAAGGTGCTCGACGGCGTGGAGCTGATCGGTTCGGGCACGGTCGCCGACCGCATCTGGGCTCGGCCGGCCGTGACCGTGCTGGGCATCGACTGCCCGCCGGTGGTCGGAGCCACCCCGTCCGTGCAGGCGGGCGCCCGCGCGCTCGTCAGCCTGCGGGTGCCGCCGGGCGTGGACACGGTCGAGGCGACCAAGCTGCTCCAGGCCCATCTGGAGGCGCACACCCCGTGGGGCGCGCGTGTGCAGCTCGAACAGATCGGCCAGGGTCAGCCGTTCCGCGCAGACACGACCAGTCCCGCGTACGCGGCGATGGCCCAGGCGATGAGCGACGCGTACGACGGGGCGGAGATGCAGTACGCCGGTCAGGGCGGCTCCATCCCGCTGTGCAACACCCTCGCGTCGCTCTATCCGCAGGCGGAGATCCTGCTCATCGGGCTGAGCGAGCCGGAGGCGCAGATCCACGCCGTGAACGAGAGCGTGTCGCCCGAGGAGCTGGAGCGGCTGTCCGTCGCGGAGGCGCTGTTCCTGCGCAACTACGCGGCGAACTGACCGAGTTGGTCCGACGGGCGTGCCCCACAGCACAACCGGGGCACGCCCGTCGTCCCTCGTACGTCCCACGGCCGTCGTCGCTCGACCGTCGGCGCCGGGACAGCTAGCCCTTGGGCACCCCGGCCTCCAGATACAGCGCGGCTCCCCGTTCCCGTGCGCGCAGCGCCCAGCGCAGGCGCTCGTAGCGGACGGGTGGCAGCAGTCCGGCCGCCTCCTCCTCGGTGACGAAGCGCCAGGCGCGCAGTTCGGGGCCGGGCAGCAGCATCCGCCGGGCCTCGTCGCCGTCGAGCCGGCCGCCGTCGTAGAGGAGACGCAGTCCGCCGTAGGCGGGGGGTACCGGTGGCTCCCAGTCGACGACCAACAGGCTGGGTACGTCGACGAGTTGGATGCCCGTCTCCTCGGCGACCTCGCGGATGCCCGCGCGCGCGGGTGCCTCGCCGGACTCGACGACTCCGCCCGGGAACTCCCAGCCGGCCTTGTAGGTCGGGTCGAAGAGCAGCACCCGGTCCTGCTCGTCGAAGAGGAGCACGCCCGCGGCGACGGTCTCCGAGGTGGGCTCGGGGGTCTGCACGATGTCGCAGACGGGGACGGTTCCGCCGCTCACGGCCGCGG
This sequence comes from Streptomyces sp. ActVer, assembly GCF_027270795.1. Taxonomy (NCBI): domain Bacteria; kingdom Bacillati; phylum Actinomycetota; class Actinomycetes; order Kitasatosporales; family Streptomycetaceae; genus Streptomyces; species Streptomyces sp. ActVer. The sequence goes on along the minus strand of NZ_JAPWHT010000307.1, from coordinate 3,787 downwards.
CGATGCGCACGGCGGCCTCGTACGGGGTGAGCGCGCTGGTGTCGACGGGATGGGCGTCGGCGGTGAGCCAGCCGGCGAGGGCGGCGTGGTACGGCTCGATGTGGTCGTACGACCACTGCCGCACCCGTATCTCCCCGTCGGGGAGGTCCGGCGGGACCTCCCGGTCGGCTATTCGCTCGCGCAGGATCGTTTCCGCCGGGGCGAGAAGCACATGGCGCACCGCGATCCTGCGGGATGCGAGTCCGCCGAAGATCTCGTCACGGTAGTCCTGGCGGAGCAGTGTCATGGGGACCACGAGTACGCCCCCGAGTTCGGCCAGCATCGCGGCCGCGGTGTCGACCACGAGCCGTCGCCAGATCGGCAGGTCCTGGAAGTCGCCGACCTCGGCGAGGCGCTTGGCGGGCAGGAGCTGCGTCAGCCCGGCGCCGATGAGCTCGGGGTCGAAGAGTGTGCTGTTCGGGATCAGGTCGATCAGTTCCCGTGCGGTGGTGGTCTTCCCCGCACCGAACGCACCGTTGATCCAAACGATCACGGTTCCCCCTCTGCTGTTGGCCCCCTGAGGCTTGCCCGCTCCACCCTGCCACGGAAACCAGGCCCTGAAGAGGTCGCGTTCGACGGGTCGGACGCATGCGAAAGCCCGGCCCTCGACGGGCCGGGCTGATGGTCGGGACGGTCCTGACTCGTGGGTCAGCCCCGCTGCTCCTCGGGCTTGTCGTCCGTGGCCAGACTGCCGTCGCTGATCGTCTGGTCGAGGCTGCTGAGCGTGTTCTGCACGTCGAGGCCGCCGAGGGTGTCGCCACCCTCCGCGGAGTGGGACGGCGTGACGGCCGCGACCACGAATCCGGCGGCGAGGGAGGCGATGGCGAGCATGCTGCGCTTCTTCATGCCCGGTTCAACTGCCGACCCGCCCATGGGTCACGGTCGGCCTTCCCGTCTCTCCACGGCGCGGACGCGCCACGCAGGAGATTTCGCCGGGACATCCGATGTCCCGGCGCACTTCGGGGCACCACGGGCTCCTTGAGTGACAGCAATGCCGTCACCTCTCCCGCGAGACACAACTCAACACAAACGCACGCGGGGCTTGAATCCCAGTCCCTAGTCGGAGCATCGTCTAGGGTTTTGACGGGATATCGAACAAACGTTACCGCACCTCTTCCACCACAGTGCGACAGGTCCTACCGTAAACGCGCACGGATGACGCGGACATGAAGACATCCAACCTTTCGCGAGTACGGAGGACGTAACGATGCGTCACTTTCTCAACCGCACGACTCGCCGAAGAGTGGTCGGAGCGCTCACCGCAGGGCTGCTCGGCACCTTGGGGCTGACCGGGCCCGCCCCGGCCGCCGACGCCCAAGCACCGGCCGGAGCCTCGGCCGGAGCCCCGGCGGCACCGGCCGCACCCACCCCGGACGACGGTCTCGCCCTCACCCCGCCCATGGGCTTCAACAACTGGAACTCCACGCACTGCCGTGCGGAGTTCAACGAGGAGATGGTCAAGGGGATCGCGGACATCTTCGTCGCCAAGGGGCTCAAGGAGGCCGGATACGAGTACGTCAACCTGGACGACTGCTGGGCGCTGCCCGCCCGTGACGCGAACGGCAAGCTGGTGCCCGACCCGGTCCGCTTCCCGGGCGGGATCAAGGCGGTCGCGGACTACGTGCACTCCAAGGGGCTCAAGCTCGGCATCTACACCAGCGCGGGCACGAAGACGTGCAACGACGCCGGCTTCCCGGGTGCGCTCGGCCACGAGTACAGCGACGCCCAGCAGTTCGCGGACTGGGGTGTCGACTACCTGAAGTACGACAACTGCAACAACCAGGGCGTGGACGCCAAGCAGCGGTACACGACGATGCGTGACGCCCTGAAGGCCGCCTCCGAGTCGACCGGCCGTCCCATCGTCTACAGCATCTGCGAGTGGGGCGAGAACAAGCCCTGGGAGTGGGCGGCCGACGTCGGCCAACTGTGGCGTACGACCGGGGACATCAGCGACAACTGGGGCTCGATGCTCTCGATCATGAAGCAGAACCTGCCGCTCTCGCAGTACGCGGGTCCCGGGCGCTGGAACGACCCCGACATGCTGGAGGTCGGCAACGGCGGCATGACGGACACGGAGTACCGCACACACTTCTCGATGTGGTCGATCATGGCCGCGCCGCTGCTCATCGGCTCGGACCTGCGCTCCGTCCCCGAGGAGACCTTCGACATCCTCGGCAACAAGGAGGTCATCGCGGTCGACCAGGACCCGCTCGGCAAGCAGGGCGCGGTGCTCTCCTCCGAGGGCGGCCGCTGGGTCGTCGCCAAGGAGATGAAGGACGGCAGCCGCACGGTCGCCCTCTTCAACGAGACCGGCAGCGCCCAGCGCATCGCCACGACCGCGAAGGCCGTCGGACTGCCCAAGGCGGACGCCTACACCCTGCGCGACCTGTGGCAGCACAAGAGCTACAACACGGCCGGCGCCATCTCGGCGACCGTCCCGGCCCACGGCACGGTCCTCGTACGCGTCTCGGCGGACCGCCGCTGGGCCAAGAACCCGCCCGCCGTCGAACTCGGCCTGGACGGCAGCACGTTGATCGAGACGGGCACTCCGACCGCCCTGACCACCTCGGTCACCGACCTGGGCCGCACACCCGCCAAGCGCGTCTCCGTCGCCCTGACCGGCCCCGAGGGCTGGAAGGTGAAGGCCAAGTCTCCGACCACGACAGGTTCCCTCCCGACCGGCAGGGCGCTGCACACCAAGTGGACGGTGACCGCGCCGGCGAGCACGCCCCCGGGGGCGTACGAGCTGACGCTGAAGGCGACTTACCGCTCGCCGAACGGGGTGCGGGCCGAGAGCGTGCTGCCGCTGACGGCGTCCGTCGTGGTGGCCCCGCCCTCGGGCGCGTCGAACCTCGGTGATCTCCCCTGGCTCTCGACGACCAACGGCTGGGGGCCCGTCGAGCGCAACACCAGCAACGGCGAGAGCGATGCGGGCGACGGCACCCCGATCACGATCAACGGCGTCGTCTACGCCACCGGGCTCGGCGTCCATGCGGAGAGCACCGTCGAGTACTACACGGGCAAGGCCTGCGAGACCGTCACCGCGAAGGTCGGTGTGGACGACGAGGAGGGCACGGACGGGTCCGTCGCCTTCGAGATCTGGGCCGACGGCACGAAGGTCGCCTCGACCGGCGTCCTCACCAACGCCCAGCCGGCACAGGCCCTTTCGGCCGACGTGAGCGGCGCCCAGGTGATCCGCCTCGTCGTCACGGACGGCGGAGACGGAATCACCTCGGACCACGGCGACTGGGCAGACACCCAACTCACCTGCTGACACCAGCACACCGACAGAGCCCGACCAAACAGCTTCCCGCGCCCCGGAGTGCCTTCTTTTCAGGGGCGCGGGGAACTGCGCGACAAGCCCCCACCGGCCGGCACACAACAACGCTCGGATCGAATCCAAACCCGAACGACAGGGGGCGGCTCAGCCGCCAACCACCGCCGTGGTGGCGCTCGCCTGCCGACTGAGCGCAGCGGCCGCCGCACCCACAAGCCCCGCATCCGTCCCCATCTGCGCCGGCGTCACAGTGAGCCGCCGCACGAACGACAGCGTGGCGTAGTCGCGCAGCGCGGCACGCAGCGGCGTGAACAGGACGTCGCCCGCCTTCCCCACTCCCCCGCCGATCACCGCGATGTCGATCTCCACCAGCGTCGCGGTCGCCGCGATTCCGGCGGCCAGGGCCTGGGCGGCACGCTCGAAGGACGCCACCGCGACGGGATCGCCTGCGCGGGCGGCGGCGGCCACGGC
>NZ_JAPWHT010000306.1:0-12797 GCF_027270795.1 Streptomyces sp. ActVer | reverse complement strand
AAGGCTCGGTCGCAGCAAGGGGGGTAGGGGGGTTCTTCGCCCCCGCGGCCCCTTCCCATTCCCGTCCCTTTTCGGGGGCCAGCCCCCGAACCCCCGCTCCTCAAACGCCGGAGGGCTAAAGATTGCGCGGCCGGGCCGAACCTCTATAGCCCAGTCCAGGCACACTCAGCCCGTCCGGCGTTTGAGGACAAGGCCGTTCAGGCCGATGCGGGGGTCTGGGGGCGGCAGCCCCCAGGGACGGGACGGGTAGGGGCGGCGGGGGCGAAAGAAATCCAGGTCGTCAGGACTCGTCCTCGTCCTCGCCCATAGCCAGGACCCGGACCTGGACGCCCTCCAGCTCGTCCGGGACCACGTCCTCTGGGCGGAGCCGGTCGCGGGGGACCTTGCGGGTGACGAAGACGACGATGACGTCCTCGCCGGACTCCTCGTCGCGCCCGCTCCCGACACCGGTCACATTGGCCAGCGCCATCAGCCGTTCCTCATGGCGGTGGCTCGCCTGACGCGCGTCCACTTCGGCTCGCCTCCCATGGGTGGTCGTACGGGTCCTTGGTATGGAGATTATTCCGACCAACAGTTCGCATGCGAGGACTGTTGGGCCGTACGGGGCGGCATTGCTCCGGACGGGCGGAAGAGGCCGGATCCGCCCGGATTCACGCAAGCGAGCCCTGGGAAGTCGGCCCGCGTTCAACCGGCGTTCAGTCACGGGCGGGACGGTGTGGCCGACAGTCGGGTCCGCCACCCTCCACGCGTCACCGCCTCGCCACGGTCACACTCCACCGTCACAGGAGACAGCATGTCGCTCACCCGCAGGGACTTCGCCAGACGATCCGCGATCACCGGCGCCGGTGTCGCCCTGATCGGCAGCGTCGGCACACTCGCCACCGCGCCCGGCGCCCTCGCGTCCACGGACACCGAGACCACGGGCGATGCCGACGACGATCCCGCCCACGCCGACCGGCACGGCGGAGCCGTCGGCTACGGCCCGCTGCTGCCCGACCCCAAGGGCGTCCTCGCGCTGCCCGCCGGGTTCCGGTACCGCGTCATCACGTACAGCGGGAAGACCAAGCTGGAGTCGGGCGAGTTCACCCCCTCCAACCACGACGGCACGGCCACCTTCGACGGCCCGCGCGGCACGACCCTCCTTGTCAACAACCACGAGCTGAAGGGCCCCCGCGCCAACTGGAAGTACCCCGTCCCGCTCACCGAGGGCCTCGTCTACGACCCGGCCGCGTCCGGCGGCTGCACGGTCGTCGAGGTGCGTCCGGGCGGCGCGGTCGCCGAGTGGGTCGGCATCGCGGGCACCTCCACCAACTGCGCGGGCGGCAGCACCCCCTGGGGCACCTGGCTCACCTGCGAGGAGAACTCCGACCGCGCCGGCGTCAACGGCATGACCAAGGACCACGGCTACGTCTTCGAGGTCGACCCCTGCGACCGCCGTGCCAACCGGAGCCCCAAGCCCCTGAAGTTCTTCGGCCGGTACGACCACGAGGCCGTCGTCATCGACCCCAAGCGCGGCCACGCCTACCTCACCGAGGACGCGTCCGGCCCCAACGGCCTCTTCTACCGCTGGACCCCGCCGAAGGGCTTCCACTACGGCCCCGGCCGGTTCCGTACCCTCGCCGACGACGCGGGCGTGCTCCAGGCGCCCAAGTGCTACGACTCCGGCGGCCGCCCGGTCGACGACCTCTCCCGCGCCACCAAGATCGGCACGGTGTACGGCGTCGACTGGGTCGACGTCCCCGACCGCGACGCGAAGACCGTCGCCGTGCGCAAGCAGTTCGGCCCCGGCGAGGTCACCCGCGCCCGCAAGCTCGAAGGCATGTGGTGGGGCGACGGCGGCGCGTACATCGTCTCCTCGTACGCCCGTGAGGAGAGCCCCGTCCAGCACGACGGCCAGGTCTGGTTCTACGACCCCAAGCGCCGCACTCTGACCCTCAAGGTCCTCCTCGGCGTGAACCCCGACCCCTCCAAGGACGGCGCCTTCGACGGCCCCGACAACATCACCGTCTCCCCGTACGGCGGCCTCGTCATCGCCGAGGACGGCGAGGGCGTCTCGCACCTCTTCGGCGCGACCGACAGCGGCCGTACGTACCCCATCGCCCGCAACGACCTCAACATCGGCTCCGAGGAGGAGCCCGAGTTCAGCGAGTTCACCGGCGTCACCTTCTCGCCCGACGGAAAGACGCTGTACGCCAACATCCAGGAGCCGGGCATCATGCTGGCGATCACCGGTCCCTGGCGGCGTCAGAAGCGCGGCTGAGCTCCGGTTTCGTACGCAGGTCCCTCGGACGTGGAGTAAACCCGTCGCCTCCCGTGTTGTAACTCCTATTACAACGCGGGAGGAGACCGGAGTCGATGAGCCTTCGCCAGTACGAGTACGCCCTGGCCGTTGCCGAGGAGGGCTCGGTGACGGCGGCGGCGGAGCTGCTGCACGTCGCTCAGCCGTCGGTGTCCCAGCAGATCCGCGGCCTGGAGCGGGAACTCGGCGTGCAGCTGTTCGCCCGCACGCCGACCGGACTGGTGCCCACCGTGGTCGGCCGCGCGTTCCTGCGGGAGGCGGAAGTCGCGGTCAGCGCGTCTCGGCGGGCCAGGGCGACGGCACGGGCCGGTGCCGACGAGCTGGTGGGCGAGCTGGTCGTCGCGGCCCAGATGGGCTTCGGCACGCGGCAGTTGCCGGGCGCGCTGGGCACGCTGCGTCGCCGCTTCCCACGGCTTGAGGTCACCGTCTTCGAGGAGCCCAGCTCCGCCGAGCTGGAGCGGCTGTGCCGTCGGGGCGTGCTGAACCTCGCCCTGATGGCGGCGTGCGAGCGGAGCCCCTCCGACGCCCACCACCTCGGCGACGAGAACTTCGTCGTGGTGCTGGGCGCCGGGCACCGGCTGCTCGCCGCGGACCGGGTCGAGCTGCGCGAACTGGAGGGGGAGCCGTGGGTGAGGTTCGACCGCGACAGCGCGCTCGACGGCGTGCTGCTGAACGTGCTGCGGGACAACGATCTGACCCCGACCCCGGCCGCCCGTGTGTCCCAGACGGCGACGGCCGTGCGCTGGGCCGCCCACGGGCTGGGGGTGACGCTCGTACCGGCCTCCGCGGTGCCCCACGGTTACGAGCACCTCGTGCGCCCGGTGTTCCCGGTCGTGTCCCAGCCCGTCATCGCCGTGCTCCGGCCCGGCGCGGGCCCGGCGGAGACGGCCCTGCTCGAACTCCTGCGCAAGGAGACCTGGTCCGAGTCCGCTTCTGATTCCTTCTCGTCGGTGTCCTGACGGCCGAGCAGGAAATGCCGTTGGCGTCAGCCCCTGGGGAATTCGCCGCCGTCCACCACGAGATTGCTCCCGGTCACCCAGCTCGCCAGGTCGGACGCGAGGAACAGCACCGCGTTGGCGATGTCGTCGGGCCGGCCGTCGCGCCCCAGCGGCACGGTGGTGTTGTTCTGGCCCTGCGTCGGGTCCAGGCGCGCCCACTGCTCCCGCGTCAGTTCGCCGCCGGGGGTGGCGGTCCTGCCGGGAGTCACGGTGTTGACCCGGATTCCGGACGGGGCCAGCTCCAGGGCCAGGCCCCGGCTGTAGTTCTCCAGCGCCGCCTTCGCCGCCGTGTAGTGCAGGAACGGGGGTGGCGTGGCGGGGACCGCTGCCGAGGAGACGTGCACGATCACCCCCGAACGCCGTTCCCGCATCCCCGGTACCAGCAGCGAGTCCAGTCGCACCGAGGCCAGGTAGTTCAGGTCCAGTTGGTCCTGCCACTCCTCGTCGGGGATGGCGGAAGTGCTCGCGTACGGTTGCGCCCCACCCGCGTTGTGGACCAGGACGTCGACCCCGCCGAGCACCTCCCGCGCGGCCGTGGCGAGCGCCTCCGCGCCGGCCCGTGTGCGTACGTCGGCCGCCACGAAGGCTGCCCCCTCCGGCACCGTGCTCGTCGCCGACCTGGCGGTCGTGAGCACCTCGGCACCCGCGTCCAGGAGCTGGCGCACGATGGCCGCTCCTATTCCGCGAGAACCACCTGTGACCAGGGCTCGCTTTCCCTTGAGTTCTTGGAGTTCTTGCGTTCCTGATCCGGTTTCGACCGTGGTCATTCCGCCTGCTCTCTCAGTTGTGCGGATACGTCGTGGTGAGTACCTCGTCGAGCTGGTTCACCGTACGTTCGGAAAAGAACGAGGGGTAAAGACGTAAAGTCAGCAGGTGGTATAGGGAGTTCCTATGGCGCCTGCGGCGGCCGAGTTCTCTCCGCCTCAGGGTCCTCGCGTGAAGGTGATCTGTCCGGTACACCCCTCCGGGAATAATCGTTCGCCCGACGTGCGGTGCCCGTCCTAGAGTGATGAACGTCCAGGTGCGAAGGCAGGACCTACTTCCACTCCTAATGGGGAGGTCGCGGGTTCGAGTCCCGTCACCGGCACAACGCGCCGGTGTAGCTCAGGGGTTAGAGCACCTACGTCGGTTCCGCCGGCCTTGAACTCTGGACACCACAACTTCATGCACCTCCCGGTGCGATGGCGGCGGCTACTTCTCTTCCAAAGAATCCAGGCCGCCGCCGACTTGATCTCGGGAGGCGCAGCAAATGGTGTGTGCCCGGTGCGAAGGCAGCGGATACTTCGGGGACTTGGTGGGAAACCGTGCGGGTTCGAATCCCGTCATCGCTTCGGGCGATGTGGCGGAAACGGAAGACGCGCCAAGTGATAAGACCGCCGCCGACCTGACCTCGGGCACGCTCCATTTGCTGTGCTTCCCTCCGAAACACCACTGAATTCGGGGGAATTCATCATGGCGCGATTCAACACCAAGGCGGCCAAGGCCCAGGGCACTTCGCGGGTCACCTCGACCGGGCGCGTACTGCGCACCTACGAGGGCGGCCGCGGCCGTGAGCGCGACGCGCGTTCCGAGCTCTTCCTGCTGGCCATCGCCAACCTCGTCTCGCAGAACACCTTCTACGAGACCGGCGACGCCCGGGACGACCGGTTCGCCGCGCTCGTCCGTGAGCTGGCCGTCAGCGACCCGTCGTGGACGGCGAGCATGCTGGCCTGGCTGCGCGGCGAGGGCAACATGCGGACCGCGTCCATCGTCGGCGCCGCCGAGTACGTCAAGGCGCGCCTCGACGCGGGCGCCACGGACGGACCGGCGAACCGGCAGGTCGTCGCATCCGTTCTGCGGCGCCCCGACGAGCCCGGCGAGCTGCTCGCGTACTGGACCGCGCTGTACGGCCGCAACATCCCCAAGCCCGTGAAGCGCGGCATCGCCGACGCCGTACGCCGGCTCTACAGCGGCAAGTCGCTGCTGAAGTACGACACGGCGTCCAAGGGCTACCGCTTCGGCGACATCCTCAACCTCGTGCACGCGGCACCGGACCCGGACAAGCCGTGGCAGGGCGAGCTGTTCCAGTACGCGCTGGACCGTCGGCACAACCCGGACACCGCGGTCGTACCCAAGTCGCTGCCCGTTCTGGCGGCCCACCGTGACCTGATGGCACTGCGGCCCGCCAAGCGGCGCAAGGTGGTGACCGGTGCGCACGGCGCTCAGCGTCTCGCCGACGCGGGCATCACCTGGGAGGCGCTGGCCGGCTGGCTGCAGGGACCCATGGACAAGGCCGCCTGGGAGGCCGTGATTCCGTCCATGGGTGCGATGGCGCTGGTCCGGAACCTGCGCAACTTCGACGAGGCCGGGGTCTCGGACGAGGTGGCTGCCCAGGTGGCCGCGAAGATCAGTGACCCGGCGGAGGTCGCGCGTTCGCGGCAGTTCCCGTTCCGGTACCTCGCCGCGTACCAGCACGCGCCGTCGCTGCGTTGGTCGTACCCGCTGGAGCAGGCGCTCGGTCACTCGCTGGCCAACGTGCCGGCCCTGGGCGGTCGCACGCTCGTACTCGTCGACCGGTCCGGGTCGATGTTCTACTCGCGGCTGTCCGACCGCTCGGAGCTCAACCGGGCCGACGCGGCGGCGATCTTCGGTACGGCGCTCGCGCTGCGGGCGGCGGACGCGGATCTCGTCGAGTTCGGGACGAGCAGCAAGCGGGTGAAGTTCCGTCAGGGTGAGTCGGTACTGAAGGTGCTGGAGCGTTTCGGCGACCTCGGCGGGACGGATACGACCGAGGCCGTGAGGAAGCACTACAAGAAGCACGACCGCGTGCTGATCGTCACGGACGAGCAGGCCACGTACAGCCACTACGGCGACCCGACCGAGCAGGTTCCGGCGCATGTGCCGGTCTACACCTGGAACCTTGCGGGGTACCGGGCGGGGCACGGGCCGTCGGGGGCGGGGAACCGGCATGTCTTCGGTGGTCTGTCGGATGCGGCTTTTCGGATGGTTCCGCTGCTTGAGGGGGCTCGGGACGCGGACTGGCCCTGGGCCTGTTGAGTGAGCCCTGCTCTGTTGCTCTGTGTGAGTGCGGCCCGTACTTCGGTGCGGGTCGCACTCTTGTGTGGGATCGGTCTGACATCTAACATTTTAGTTTATGGGAGCGATACGGCCCGTGCCCCGGACCCTGCTCAGGGACCGTGCGTACGAGGCGATACGGGACGCCATCGTGGCCGGCGACATCGCGCCGGGCGCCGTCGTGCGGGACGCCGAGCTGGCCGAGCGGCTCGGGCTTTCGCGGGCGCCCGTGCGGGATGCCTTCTCGCGGCTCGTCGACGAGGGCCTGCTGGAGTCCAAGCCGCAGAGCTACACGCGGGTGACCCCTGTGGTGGCCGCCGACGTGCGGGACGCCGCGGCCGTCGTCGGCGCCATGCACGAGCTGGTCACCCGGGCGGCACTGCCCCGGCTTCGCCCCGGCCACATCGGTGCCATGCGGGAGGCCAACGCGTGCTTTGCCGCGGCCGTGCGCGACGGTGACGTGTCCGCCGCGCTGCGTGCCGACGACGAGCTGCACGACGTGCTGGTCCGGGTGAGCGGGAATCGTGCCGCCGCCGCCACCGTCGCCCGCTACACCCCGCTCATCCGGCGCCTGGAGCGGCGCCGGTTCGGCGAGGGTGGCAACTGCCGTTCGGCCGGGCTGCACGACGAGCTGATCGGCGCCTGTGCCGTCGGCGATGTGGACGAGGCCGTCCGTGTCACGGCGGAGATCTGGCGCGGCCTCGAAGACCTGGCCGATCTCGACACCTGATCCGTGGAGGACTCATGTCTCTGGCTTCGTACGAGCGTTATCCGCTGTTGTTCGGGCCGTCGCCCGTTCATCCGCTGGAGCGGTTGACCGGGCATCTTGGTGGGGCCTCGCTGTGGGCCAAGCGGGAGGATTGCAACTCCGGGGTCGCCTATGGGGGGAACAAGACCCGCAAGCTGGAGTATCTGGTTGCCGACGCGCTTGCCAAGGGGTGCGACACGCTTGTGTCGATCGGGGGCGTGCAGTCCAATCACACTCGGCAGGTTGCGGCCTGTGCCGCGCGGGCCGGGCTCAAGTGTGTTCTGGTGCAGGAGAGTTGGGTGGAGTGGCCCGACTCCGTGTACGACAAGGTCGGCAACATTCTGATCAGCCGGCTTGCGGGGGCCGATGTGCGGCTCGTGAGGGCCGGGTTCGGGATCGGGTTCAAGGAGAGCTGGGAGTTGGCTCTGCGGGAGGTTGAGGAGGGGGGTGGGAAGCCGTATGCCATTCCCGCCGGGGCCTCCGATCATCCTCTTGGTGGGCTCGGGTTTGCCGGGTGGGCCTATGAAGTGGCCGAGCAGGAGCGGGAGTTGGGGGTTTTCTTCGACACTGTGGTGGTTTGCTCGGTGACCGGGTCCACTCAGGCGGGGATGGTTGCCGGGTTCCGTGCGCTGGAGGAGGCCGGTGGGCGGTCGCGGCGCGTCATCGGGATCGACGCGTCGGCTGCTCCCGCCCGTACCCGTGACCAGATCGCCCGGATCGCCCACGGGACGGGGCAACTCATCGGCGTCAAGGCCGAGTTGACCGAGGTGGACGTCGAGCTGGACGAGCGGTATCACGCTGGGACTTATGGCATCCCGGACGAGGCCACCCTGGATGCCATGCGACTCGCCGCCCGCACCGAGGGCATGGTCACCGACCCCGTCTACGAGGGGAAGTCGATGGCGGGGATGGTCGATCTGGTGGCTCGGGGGGAGATCGGGCGGGGCTCGACCGTGTTGTACGCCCATCTTGGGGGGCAGCCTGCCTTGAATGCCTACAGCGCTTTGTTCTGAGTGCCCGCTGCCGCTTGCGCCTGGGTTCGTGGGTGGGGCGGGGCCGTGCCGGTATGTCACGTTCGCGACTGCTGGGCGTACTGCCCTGAGTTTCAGGGGTGGGCGTTTCCAGCGGGAGCTGTACGTCGCGAACGTTGACATACCGGCACGGCCCCGCCCCTGTGCGTTGGCGGCTGCGGGGATTTGGGGGTGTTCCCTCGGGGGGTGTGTCGTGGTGGGCGGTTACAGTGCACTTCGTGCGGGGTGATGAGCGGCTGGGGTTGGGTGGCGGGCGGTCCGATGGCGGGCGTCGGCGGGCCACCATTCATGATGTCGCCCAGATGGCCGGGGTGTCGCGGCAGACTGTTTCGCGGGCTGTCAATGACAAGGGTGAGATCGATCCGGGGACCAAGGCGCGGGTGCTGGAGGCCGCTCGGGTGCTGGACTATCGGCCCAGCCGGTTCGCGCGGGGGCTGGTGCGGAAGGGGACCGTGACGGTGGGTCTGGTGATTCCGGACCTGATGAATCCGTTCTTTCCCGAGGTGGCTGCCGGGGTGTTGGAGGCCGCCGAGGTGCGTGGGTGGCAGGTGGTGGTGTGGGACTCCCGTACCGATGAGGCTCGGGAGCGGGAGGCGCTTGATGTGCTGTCCCATCAGGCCGATGCCGTTGTGGGGTATTTCAAGAACGAGGACGACGTGCTGGCGCGGCGGCTGGGTGGTGTGCCGTTGGTGCTGTTGGAGCGTGGGCCGCAGCGGACTCGGTTCGGGGCCGTCGGGATTGATGTTGCCGGTGGGATGGAGCAGGGCGTCGCTCATCTGGTTCGGGCCGGGCATCGCAGGATCGGCATGCTGGACGGTGAGCGGAGCGAGGTCCCCGGTGAGCGCCGGGAGGCGTTTCTGAGCGAGGTGCGGCGGCATGGGCTGGCTGTCGATGACAGTTGGGTCGTGCTGTGCCCGGAGCAGAGTGTGGCCGGTGGTGAGGCGGGTGCGGAGCAGTTGCTGCGTGTCCGGCCGGAGGTCAGTGCTGTGGTTGGCTTCAATGACCTGATTGGTGTTGGGGCCATGCGGGCCGCTCGGCGTAGAGGGCTGCGGGTTCCGGATGACCTGGCTGTTCTGGGCTTTGACGGGCTTTCCCTGGGCGAGCTGGTGGAGCCTGCCCTGACCACCCTGCATATCGACAAGCGGCGGTTGGGGCGGCTGGCCGTCGAGCAGGTGGCGCGGCTGCGGGCCGGCGAGGAGCCGCTGGGCGGCGGGGACGCCTGGGTTGTTCCCGAGCTGGTCGTGCGGGCCTCCGCCTGAGTTTCCGGCGCGACAACAGATAGCGCTTACACATGTCTTGACACTCATTTTCGGCCGCCTCGATACTCGACGGCAACGTTCACGTGAACGTTCACGGAGCTCGACATCGTTGTCCCTCCCGAAAGTGAGTGCGCGCCTATGCCACACCGAACGATGTCCCGCAGGGGGCTGCTGGGCGCCTCCCTCGGCGCCGCGCTGCTCGGTCTCCCGGGATGCGGGGCGGGCAATGGCTCGGCCTCCGCGGGCACCGATCATCTGAGCCTCTGGTACTGGAAGGGCTCACTGAGCGACAAGCTGCTCGCCACCGCCCGGCGTGCCGTACCCGGTGTGCCGGGGCTGAAGGTGAAGGGTTCTCAGATCCCCGACGGGGACATCGACTCGAAGGTCCGTACGAGTCTTGCCGCCCGTGCCTATGTGCCGGATCTGACGGTCGTGAACTCCGACAACCTCGCCACGTTCTTTCCCGACGAGAACGAGTTTCTTGACCTGCGGACGCTGGGCGCGGAGAGCGTGCGTGATCAGTACCTCGACTGGAAGTGGAAGGGGTGCTTCGCTCCTTCGGGGCGGATGATCGGCTTCCCGCTTGATGCCGGACCTACCGCGCTCTACTACCGGCGGGATCTCTTCCGGCGGGTCGGGCTGCCCGACGAGCCGCAAGCCGTTGCCGAGGAGATCTCCACCTGGGAGAAGTACCTCGACGCCGGGCAGACGCTCCGGAAGGGGCCCGGCAAGCCGTACCTGGTCAGCAATATCGGCAACGTCTTCCAACAGGTCCTGCTCCAGAGCCCCAAGCAGTTCGTGGACGCCGACAACCGGTTCATCGGCGACCAGGCCCACGTCAAACGTGCCTGGGACCTGTCCGTGGAGATACTCCGGCAGGGGCTCAGCGCCCGGATCGTGGACGGCACGTCCGACTACAACGCCGCCATGGGCGGGGGACGCGTCGCCTCGATGACCACGGCGGTGTGGGCCATCAACGGGCTGAAGGACACCGCACCGAAGACGTCCGGGGCCTGGCGGCTGACCACCATGCCGGACGGGCCCGCCAACTACGGCGGGTCCTACGTCACCCTGACCCGCTACTGCCGTGACCCGGAGGGCGCCTTCGCCTTCATGAAGTGGCTGCTCGGCCCGGCGAACCAGCTCAAGAGCTACCAGGAGATGGCCCTGTTCCCCACCACTCCCGCCGCCTACGCCGACGCCGCGATGCACAAGCCGGACCCCTTCTTCGGCGGTCAGCGGCCCATCGACGTCTTCGGCCCGGCCGCCCAGAAGGCTCCCGTTGTTTATTTCAGCCCGTACGAGGAGACCGCCAACACCCCGTTCTTCCAGGAGCTGACCAACGTGGAATCGCTCGGCAAGAAACCCGACCGGGCCTGGCGCGACGCGGTTAACACGGCCGAGACCACGCTGTCCCGGCTGGGGGTGAGCTGACATGGCCACGGTTCTCGACTCGGCCCGCGCGTCGGCGGACGATGGCGGAGGAGGGCGGGCGGAGGGCCGCCGCTCTCGCGCCACCGCTCCGGGCGGGCGGCGGCGACATGGGCCGCCCCTTCTCGCGATCTCGCCGTTCTATGTGCTGTTCGCCGTCTTCGGCGCCTTCCCGGTGGTCTTTTCGCTGTACCTGTCCTTCCAGGACTGGGACGGCATCGGTGACATGCGATTCGTCGGCCTCAAGCAGTACGGGTGGCTGCTCGAGGACTCGGTGTTCTGGCACTCGGTGCTCAACACCTTCGAGATCTGGTTCCTGTCCACGGTGCCGATGCTGTTCCTGGCCCTGGTGCTCGCGTTCCTGCTGCACTCGCAGGTCCGGTTCACCGGCGCGTACCGGGTGGCGTACTTCATCCCCAACGTCACCTCGATGGTCGCCATGACCGTCGTCTTCGGCTCGGTCTTCGCCCAGACGGGCCTCGCCAACTCGGCGCTGAGGATGGTCGGGATGGACGGCGTCGGCTGGCTGTCCTCCGAGTGGGGCATCAAGGTGTCCCTCTCCATCATGATCATCTGGCGGTGGGTCGGCTACAACGCCCTGATCTTCCTGGCGGGCCTCCAGGCCATTCCCACCGAGCACTTCGAGGCCGCCCGCGTCGACGGCGCCAACAGCTGGCAGACCCTCTTCCGGGTCGTGCTGCCGCAGCTGCGGCCGGTGGTCCTCTTCGCCGCCGTCACGTCCACCATCAACGGCCTGCAGATCTTCACCGAGTCCCAGGTGCTGTTCCAGTCGACCGATGTCGGAACCATCGGCGGACCGGGCCAGGAAGGTATGACCATCGTGCTCTATCTGTGGCAGAAGGCCTTCAAGGACCACCAGTTCGGCTACGGAGCCGCGATGGGCTGGCTCCTCTTCGCGATCATCGCGGTCTTCACCCTCATCAACTGGCGGCTGGTCTCCGGCTCCGACCGCGAGGACCGCCGCGGACTCCGGTCACTGCTGCGACGCAAGGGGGCCCGCAATGGCCGTTGACGGCAAGGAGCGGACCACCGGTAGTGCGGGGCTCGCCATCGGCTCCGGCAGTCGGCTCACCCGGATCTGCGTCCGGGGGGTGCTGCTGCTCGGTGTGCTGATCTCGCTGTTCCCCTTCTACTGGCTGGTGGTGATGGCCTCCGGCACCACGGAGGACATCTACAGCTATCCGCCCAAGCTGGTACCGGGATCGCATCTCCTCGACAACATGGGGCGGGTGC
Organism: Streptomyces sp. ActVer; assembly: GCF_027270795.1. Taxonomy (NCBI): domain Bacteria; kingdom Bacillati; phylum Actinomycetota; class Actinomycetes; order Kitasatosporales; family Streptomycetaceae; genus Streptomyces; species Streptomyces sp. ActVer. Next base: position 723 of record NZ_JAPWHT010000306.1, on the reverse strand, counting down.
TCGACACCGTCGACTTCTTCGGCTCGCTGTTCAACACCGTCGTCGTCGCCGTCGTCGGGACCGCGCTGGTGCTGTTCTTCGACTCGCTGGCCGCGTTCGCCTTCGCCAAGTACGAGTTCCCGGGCAAGAAGTTCCTGTTCGGTGCGTTGCTGGCCACGTACATGATTCCCGCGCAGCTCTCGCTGGTGCCGCAGTTCGTCACCATGGCGGAGTTCGGCTGGGCCGGCTCGCTGACGGCGCTGATCATTCCCGGTGCGGCCAACGCCTTCGGCATCTTCTGGATGCGCCAGTACGCGCAGAACTCGCTGCCCGACGAACTGCTGGACGCCGGGCGGATCGACGGCGCCGGTTTCTTCCGGCTCTACTGGCAGGTCGCGATGCCGTTGTTCCGGCCCGCGCTGGCGTTCCTCGGCATCTTCACCTTCATCAGCATCTGGAACGACTACATCTGGCCGCTGGTCGTCATGATCGACCCCGACAGGGTCACCCTCCAGGTCGCCCTGGCGAACCTCAACGTCCTCTACAACACCGACTACTCCCTGGTGATGGCCGGTGCGTTGATGAGCGTCGTCCCGCTGATCATCGTGTTCCTGATCGGGGCCCGGCACTTCCTCCGGGACCTTGCCGCGGGGGCCACGAAGATGTGACCCGGACCCACGTCACCACGAACGCGCGGGGCGCCCCCCCCTTGTACGCCGGCGGCGCGTGGCTCGCGCCGGGACG
>NZ_JAPWHT010000305.1:0-12715 GCF_027270795.1 Streptomyces sp. ActVer | reverse complement strand
GCCCCGCGACCCCGCAGCAGTCCGCGCAGCAGTCAGCCCCTCAGCAGTCCACCCCCGGCGCCCCTCCGCAGTCCGGCTCCGGCGCGCCCATGGCCGCGGGTGCCGGTGGCGGGCAGCCCTCCTGGGCCCAGCAGGTGCACCGCCTGGCCGGGCCGGACGAGGACCAGCCCGTCGTGCCGTGGAAGCCGGTGCGGGAGGACCCGTTCCAGGCGGTGGCCCGCTCGCAGGCGAACGCGCGCCCGGCGGGACTCGGCAAGCGCTTCGCGGCCAGGCTCGTGGACACGATCGTGCTGGCCGCCGTCACCGGCGCGGCCGCCGTTCCGCTGGGCACCAAGGCGCTCGACCACGTCAACGAGAAGATCGACGCGGCCAAGCTGTCGGGTGAGACCGTCACGGTCTGGCTCCTTGACGGCACCACCGCGGTCTACCTCGGCATCGTCGTCGCCGTACTGCTCCTCTTCGGTGTCCTCTACGAGGCGCTGCCCACCGCCAAGTGGGGCCGCACCCTCGGCAAGAAGCTGTGCGGCCTCCAGGTGCGGGACATCGAGGGCGGCGACCCGCCGTCGTTCGGTCTGGCGCTGCGCCGCTGGCTCGTCTACAGCGTTCCCGGCCTTCTCGCCATCGGTGTCCTGGGTGTCCTGTGGGGCGCGTTCGACCGCCCGTGGCGCCAGTGCTGGCACGACAAGGCGGCCCACACGTTCGTCGCGGGCTGACCGGTCCCCCGGACGGCCGCCCCTCATTGCGCAGTCGGGGGGTTCGCGGTCGACTCGGGATATGACGACCGAGCCGCCGCCCCCGCCGGATGACGATCCGTTCAAGAAGAAGCCGCCGGACGAGGGCTCGCCCGGACAGCAGCCGCCACCCGGCGAGGGCCCGCCGTTCGACCCCGCCTACGGCAACGAGCCCCCGCCGGGCACCGGTTCCCCGTACGGCGCCACCCCGCCGCCACCGCCCTACGGCGGCGGTGACCCGTACGGCAGCGGTGGTGGTGATCCGTACGGCGGCGGCGGCCCGTACGGCAATGACCCGCTGGCCGGGATGCCTCCGCTCGCCGACAGCGGCAAGCGCACGCTCGCGCGGATCATCGACATGATCCTCGTCGTCATCGTGGTGTGGCTGGTGACGTGGGCCTTCAACGTCAACGAGTACGACGTGGACACGGACAAGATCGACTACGGCAGGTCGTTCGGCCAGTCGCTGATCGCCGCGGTGCTCTACGTCGGATACGACACCGTCATGACCGTCAGGGCGGGGCAGACCCTCGGCAAGAAGTGGCTGCACCTGCGGGTGGCGAACCTCGACAACGGCGCCACGCCCTCCGTGCAGACCTCGCTGGTTCGCGCGCTGGTCCTGTGGCTGCCGTTCGCGTTCTGCTGCGCGTGCATCTGGACCGCGATCGCGGGCGGCTGGAGCTTCTTCGACAAGCCCTACAAGCAGGGCCTGCACGACAAGGCGGCCAAGACGGTGGTGGTCAGCACGGGCTGAGTCCACAGGCGGCGCAGACGACCGGCGGGTCCGTGGTCAACGGGCCCGCCGGTTCGTGTGGTCGGTAGGGGTGGGCTCAGGCGCGCTCGCGGACCGGCTCGGGCGCGCTGGCGGCCGCGACGGTCTCGCGCCGCACCGGGAAACGGCGTTCCGTGACGGTGGCGGGCGCGGGCCGGGCAACGGTCGCCGCCGGCGCGGCGGGCTTCGGTACGGGAACCGTCATGGCCACGAGGAGGCCGAGCACGAGGGCGGAGAGTGCGATCATCACGACTCCCAGGCCCGAACTCGTCTGTGACAGCAGCAGCATGGCGAGCGTGGAGAAGATCACGGTGCAGGAACCGTAGGCGAGCTGTGCGGCGGTCGGACGAGGCATGGCTATTCCGATCCTCGGGGTGGGGGTCTCCCCCCGTGCCTCTCGCGATGGGGGAGGGTGCGGATAAGAATCTGGGGTTCGACAACGGTGTCCGGTTGGCAAACCACCGGAAATCCGGCGAGCCGCCAACCGACTCTAATCGGCTGTCTGCCCGAGCGGAACGAGCAGTAAGCGTGACCTAACCCACGGTGCCGGTGCACAGGGGGCGCACGGAGTCATGGCGTCCATCAAGTGGACGTTCGAACGCGCCTGTTGAGTCGTCCACCGTTCTTCCGTGAGCGGACGGATGTCCGTGCGCGGCGCACGACCGCCGGTGCATATCCCACTTGACCTGTTCAAGTCAAGGTCTGTCTTTTCTCCTGTAACTCCGATCGAATGTCGTCACTTGTGACGCGCATAGAGCGCGCGCGGACTCCATGACCTGGACACCCCTCCATTCCGCGCGCCCGGGCGCGGGGGAGGACTGCATCAAGTGACCAGCAGACCATGGACGTTCAGAGCAGCCGCGGTGGGTGTGTCGCTCGCAGCGGCCGCTGCCACGTTCTCGACCTTCGCGGTGGCGCAGGCCGCTGCCGGCGATCAGCCGGCCGCGGCGGCGGCCCGGCAGGATCCGGCCGCGAACCGGCAGGATCCGGCGCGCGCCGAGAACAACACCGATCGCGAGCACGACCTGAAGGGCCCGCTGACCGAACGTCAGGAGGCCCAGCGCGAAGAGGCGCTCAAGCAGGTCATATCCGGCGACGCCACCGTGAAGAACCGCGGCGGCTCGCAGGTCGTGAAACTCCAGGACGGCAAGTACGTCGAGCTCGGCCGGGAGAAGACCGACCAGATCTTCACGATCCTCGTGGAGTTCGGCGACAAGACGGACCCCCGCTACGGCGGCACCCCGGGTCCCCTGCACAACCAGATAGCCAAGCCCGACCGTGCCGAGGACAACAGCACGGCCTGGCAGGCGGACTACAGCAAGAAGGACTTCGAAGAGCTCTACTTCGGCACCGGCAAGGGTGTCGAGTCGATGAAGAAGTACTACGAGAAGCAGTCCTCGGGCCGCTACTCCATCGGCGGCGCGGTCTCCGACTGGGTCAAGGTGCCCTACAACGAGGCCCGTTACGGCTCCAACAAGTGCGAGCCCGACACCTGCGCGTGGAACGCCGTCGCCGACGGTGTCACCGCCTGGGCCGACGCCCAGAAGGCGGCCGGCAAGTCCGACGCCGACATCAAGTCCGAGCTGGCCGCCTACGACAAGTGGGACCGCTACGACTTCGACGCCGACGGCAACTTCAACGAGCCCGACGGCTACATCGACCGCTTCCAGATCGTGCACGCCGGCGAGGACGAGTCCGCGGGCGGCGGCGCCCAGGGCGAGGACGCCATCTGGGCCCACCGCTGGTACGCGTTCGGCACGGACGCCGGCTCCACCGGCCCCGAGGGCAACAAGATGGGCGGTGCGCAGATCGGCGACACCGGTATCTGGGTCGGCGACTACACCATCCAGCCGGAGAACGGCGGACTCGGCGTCTTCGCCCACGAGTACGGCCACGACCTCGGTCTGCCGGACCTCTACGACACCACCAACTCCGCCGAGAACTCCACCGGCTTCTGGACCCTGATGTCCTCCGGCTCCTGGCTCGGTACCGGCAAGGACGCCATCGGTGACCTGCCCGGTGACATGACCGCCTGGGACAAACTCCAGCTCGGCTGGCTGAAGTACGACACCGCCAAGGCCGCGACGCGCTCCACCCACAAGCTGGGCGTGGCGGAGTACAACACCAAGAACGCCCAGGCGCTGGTGGTCGAACTGCCCGAGAAGGAGGTCACCAACCCGGTGGTCACCCCGGCTCAGGGTGCCACCCAGTGGTGGAGCGGCAGCGGTGACGACCTCAAGAACACGCTGACCCGTTCCGTCGACCTCACCGGCAAGTCCTCGGCCACGCTGACCCTCGACGGCTGGTACGACATCGAGACCGACTTCGACTACCTCTACACCGAGGTCTCGACCGACGGCGCCAACTGGACGCCGCTGGACGGCACGGTCGACGGCGCGGCCCTCCCGCGCGACGGCAGCGGCAAGCCCGCGCTGACCGGCACCGTGGACGCGTACAAGAAGCTCTCGTTCCCGCTCGACGCCTACGCGGGCAAGAAGTTCGACCTCCGCTTCCGCTACCAGACCGACGGCGGGGTGGCCCAGAAGGGCTTCGCGGCCGACGTGATCACGGTGACGGCAGACGGTTCGCCGGTCTTCTCGGACAACGCCGAGACCGCCGACGCCGCCTGGAAGGCCACCGGCTTCTCCCGCATCGGCGCGGCCGTCACGGACGACTACGCGCAGTACTACATCGCCGAGAACCGCCAGTACGTGTCGTACGACAAGACCCTCAAGTCCGGCCCGTACAACTTCGGCTTCTCGACCACGCGCCCGTCCTGGGTGGAGCACTTCCCGTACCAGAACGGTCTGCTGATCTGGAAGTGGGACACCTCCCAGAACGACAACAACGTCAGCCAGCACGCGGGCTCCGGTCTGCTGCTGCCGGTGGACGCCCACCCGAAGCCGCTGAAGTGGTCGGACGGCACGCTGATGCGCACCCGCATCCAGTCGTACGACTCGCCCTTCAGCACCTACCGGACGGACGCCCTCAGGCTGCACAACGCGGACGTCGCCACGAAGATCCCGTCGCTTCCGGGCAACCGGATCTTCAACGACCGCACGAACACCTACTACGACGAGACCAACCCCACCTCCGGTGTCCGCGTCACTGACACCAACACCAAGATCGCGATCGTGAAGGAGCCGCGCGACGGCTCGACGATCACGGTGAAGGTCTCGGCCGCGACGAAGTAAAAGGCATTCCTGCAGGTCAAACCATGATCGGCCGCAACCCTCTGGCGGGTTGCGGCCGATCGTGTTTAGGTGCGTGCTGTGACTCTCTTATTGACACTGGTTCTCACGGGGGTGTGACTGCATGGCCGCAGGAGGTTTCTGCAAGCTGCCGAACGGCACGGTGGTGGTGGCGTTGAACCTGCCCCGACCGCCCGCCGCGGGCAGCGGCTCGGTACGCGTGCTCGTGCACGCCCACAACCGCGCCCGCGCCCTGACGCGGCTGCGGAACCTGGGCATGCGGGCGGTGTACCTGCGCGGCAACGGGCAGCCCCCGACCCCGGACGAGATCACCGCGGTCCTGCACCATCCCGACGGCCTGATCTGGCGGACGGCGCCCGGTGCGGACGCCTGCGCGGCCGAGCTCTGGCATCCGATCCGGGCGCTGATGCGGCGTACGGCGACGCCGCAGGGTTTCTGAGTGATCGGCCGGCGTTTGATGCGTCGCTGCGGGTTCGTCGTGGCTGGTCGCGCCCACGCGGCGGAGCCGCAAATGTCGCAGCCCCGCGCCCCTGACGGGGCACCGGGAGCCCTGGTCTAGACCACCGGCTTGCCGCTCAGTTCCACGCCTGCGGCGCTCAGCTCCTCAAGGGCGCGCTCGGTGGTCTCCTCGGCCACGCCGGCCGTGAGGTCGAGCAGGACCTGCGTACGGAAGCCCTCGCGGGCCGCGTCCAGGGCGGTGGCGCGGACACAGTGGTCGGTGGCGATGCCCACCACGTCGACCTCGGTGATCTCGCGGGCGCGCAGCCAGTCGCCCAGCGTCACGCCGTTCTCGTCGGCGCCCTCGAAGCCGCTGTACGCCGCCGCGTACGCCCCCTTGTCGAAGACGGCGTCGATCGCGCCGGAGGCGACCACCGGGGCGAAGTTCGGGTGGAAGCCGACGCCCTCGGTGCCCGCGACGCAGTGCGCGGGCCAGGAGTGGACGTAGTCGGGGTTGTCGGCGAAGTGGCCGCCGGGGGCGATGTGGTGGTCGCGGGTCGCCACGACGTGGCGGTAGCCGGCGGGGGCCTGCCCGATCAGCTCCGTGATCGCGGCGGCGACGTCGGCTCCGCCGGACACGGCGAGGCTGCCGCCTTCGCAGAAGTCGTTCTGCACGTCTACGACGATCAAGGCGCGGCGCATGTCAGTGTCCTTCTGCGGGTTGTAGTGGGCTGATCGCGCAGTTCCCCGCGCCCCCGACGGGGCGCGACCGAGTGACCGAGTTGTTGCCGTTGCATTCCCGCTCCTCGTCCGTTCATGCCCGTTCGGGCTCGGGGTGGCCTGAGGTGGGCCCTCGGGTGCTTCCCGGATCCCGTCCCACGTGGCTCATACGTACTCGGTCGGAATGACGGCTTCCCCGCGGGAGAGCTGGGTCGCCGAGAGGGGCAGGTTCGCGCGCGCCGCCGCGTGCCGGTCGCGTACGACGTCCAGGGGCTCGCGGGCGAGGACCTGGCCGCCCTTGACGAGTTCCACCAGGAGCTGACGGTCGCTGAGCTCGGCCGGGACGGCCCCGAGGCCGATCACCTCGGCCTCGGCGACCCCGTAGGGGTCGAGCCGCCGCGCGGCCCATTTGCGGCCGCCGATGGACGTCTTGCCGCCCGTCGACTTCTTGGCCACCGGCACCAGCGGAGCCTTCGGGTCCGCCGACTCGGCACGGGCGACGAGCTTGTAGACCATCGAACACGTCGGATGGCCGGATCCCGTCACCAGCTGGGTGCCCACGCCGTACGCGTCCACGGGCGCCGCGGCCAGCGAGGCGATCGCGTACTCGTCCAGGTCCGAGGTCACGATGATCCGGGTGTTCGTGGCGCCCAGCTCGTCCAGCTGCTGGCGTACCCGGTGCGCCACGAGCAGCAGGTCACCGGAGTCGATGCGGACCGCTCCGAGCTCGGGCCCGGCCACCTCGACGGCCAGCCGGACGGCCTCGGCGACGTCGTACGTGTCGACCAGCAGTGTCGTGCCCCGGCCGAGCGAGTCGACCTGGGCCTGGAAGGCGTCCCGCTCGTTGTCGTGGATGAGCGTGAAGGCGTGGGCGCTGGTGCCGACGGTCGGGATGCCGTAACGGAAGCCCGCGGCCAGGTCGGAGGTGGTCGTGAAGCCACCGACGTACGCCGCCCGGGACGCCGCCACCGCGGCCAGCTCGTGGGTGCGGCGGGCGCCCATCTCGATCAGCGGGCGCTCCCCGGCGGCCGAGGCCATCCGGGAGGCGGCGGCCGCGATCGCCGAGTCGTGGTTGAGGATGGAGAGGATCACGGTCTCCAGGAGCACGCACTCCGCGAAGGAGCCCTCGACGCGCAGGATCGGCGACCCGGGGAAGTACACCTCGCCCTCGGGGTAGCCCCAGACGGCGCCGCCGAAGCGGTAGGAGGCCAGCCATTCCAGGGTCGGCTCGTCCACCACGTTGCGCTCGCGCAGGAAGCCGAGGACGTCCGCGTCGAAGCGGAAGTTCTCGATCGCGTCCAGTACACGTCCGGTCCCGGCCACGACGCCGTAGCGGCGGCCCTCGGGCAGCCGGCGCGTGAAGACCTCGAAGACCGAGCGCCGGTCGGCGGCCCCGCCCTTGAGGGCGGCCTGCAGCATGGTCAGCTCGTAGTGGTCCGTGAAGAGCGCGGTGGAGGGAACATCAACCGGCAGCCCTAGGTCCGCAGCGTTCACTTAGGGTCTCCTCGCGATGACACAGGGGGCACTCCCAGGTCGGCCGGGGGTCCGGCCCGTGGCGGAGCCGCTGTCGGGTGCCGCGTCCCCCGGGAATAGCGGCATGGCAACGGATGGTACTCCCTATCTCGTCACTCTGACGATTTGTGGGCTCGTTTGGCCGGGCACCCACCTGTGGTGGCAGCATGGGCCGTGTGACGGCTCCCGCACCCCTAGAGACCGAAAAGACCGAGTCGGCGGAGGAGGTCTTCGCCGTACCCGAGCCCGACGTCCCCTGGGTGACCATCGTCCACAACGACCCGGTCAACCTGATGAGCTACGTGACCTACGTCTTCCAGACGTACTTCGGCTATCCGAAGGACAAGGCCACCAAGCTGATGCTCGACGTCCACCACAAGGGCCGGGCCGTGGTCTCCAGCGGCACGCGCGAGGAGATGGAGCGCGATGTGCAGGCCATGCACGGCTACGGTCTGTGGGCCACCCTCCAGCACGACCGGAAATAGCACGACCGGAAAGAGGCCGGCGAAACCCGGCCCGACCGGCAGTTGCCCGACGCCCGCGCAGTACTGGAAGTAGCGACGCACCTGATGCCAGGACACTTCGAACCGCTCCCCGGCGGCGGCGCGGCCGTCGCGCTCGACGAGGTCGAGATCTCCATCATCCGCTCCCTCGCCGTACAGCTCCTGGAGCTCATCGGACCGGGACCGGGCGAGGACGCCTCCGACGACCCGCTCGCCGAGCTGTTCGCGGAGGGCCCGAGCGAACCGCCCTCCGATCCCGTGCTGAAACGGCTCTTCCCCGACGCGTACAGCGGGCCCGACGTCGAGGCCGACTCACCCGAACAGGCCGAGGAGCAGCGCTCGTACTCCGCGGAGTTCCGCCGCTTCACCGAGAACGACCTGCGCGCGGCCAAGCGCGAGAACGCGCTCACGGTGATCCGCTCCCTGGACACGCTCTCGGCCGTGGGGGAGGGCGGCGCGGTCCTCAAGCTCTCCGCCGAGGAGTCCGAGCAGTGGCTGCGCGCCCTCAACGACCTGCGCCTGGCCATCGGCTCCCGCCTCGACGTCGTCGACGAGGAGGACACCGACCTCCTCTACCGGCTGCCGGACGAGGACCCGCGCAAGCCGATGGTGATGGCGTATCTGTGGCTGGGCGGCCTTCAGGAGACGTTGGTTGAAACGTTGATGTCCTGACATATTCCGTTCGCTCAGCGGACGCTCAAATCCGAATAACGATCACGTCACTCTGACCGCGCCCTATGGGGCGCGGTCAGACTTTTGTCCGGTTCTCCCTGTGGTGTGCGCTACACGCGCCTCAGGTGATCAGTGTTGCGGCCGTGATAAATCTTCACGACCGCCCGGCAGGACGCCACCCATGTCCGGCCGGGTGCGCCACCGGTCGGCGGATCGCCGACCAGGCACGAGCGGGCCGGGGAGCCTGCTCAGCTCCATCTATCCGGGGGGATCGGGACCCGATCCGGAGCCGACGACGGCTCGGATCGGCATGGAGAAAGGCGCACCAGACATGACCTCGGTGCAGGTCGGCAAGAACGACGACGGGCACGACCGCAAGGGTGTCGTGGGCAGCGAAGCCCCCGGAGAGGGGCATGCCCCCGAAGAGGGCTACGAACGCGGCCTCAACAGCCGTCAGGTCCAGATGATCGCGATCGGCGGCGCCATCGGCGTCGGCCTCTTCCTGGGGGCCGGGGCGAACATCGCCAAGGCGGGCCCCAGTCTCATCCTCATGTACGCCCTCGCGGGCGTCATCATCTTCTTCATCATGCGGGCCCTCGGGGAGCTCCTGCTCTACCGTCCGGTCTCGGGCTCCTTCGCGGAGTACTCCCGCGAGTTCCTCGGCCCGTTCTTCGGCTACTTCACCGGCTGGACGTACTGGCTGATGTGGGTCGTCACCGGCATGGCGGAACTCACCGCCGCCGCGATCTACGTCAACTACTGGTTCCCGGCGATCCCGCAGTGGGTCACCGCCCTGGTCTTCCTGCTGGTCCTCTTCGCGGCCAACCTGATCTCGGTGAAGCTCTTCGGCGAGATCGAGTTCTGGTTCTCGATGGTCAAGGTCACCGCCCTCATCGGCATGATCGTGATCGGCCTGGGCGTCCTCACCTTCGGCTTCAGCTCCGCGGGCGACTCGGCCGCCGTCTCCAACCTCTGGGCCTTCGACGGCTTCTTCCCCAAGGGCATCGGCTCGTCCCTGATGACCCTGCAGGGTGTGATGTTCGCGTACCTCGCCGTCGAACTCGTCGGCGTCACCGCCGGTGAGTCCGAGAACCCGGAGAAGACCCTCCCCAAGGCGATCAACACCCTGCCCTGGCGCATCGCCCTCTTCTACGTCGGCGCCCTCACCGTCATCCTCTGCGTCGTGAAGTGGACCGAGTTCGCACCGGGGGTCAGCCCCTTCGTGGAGGCCTTCGCGAAGATCGGCATCCCGGCGGGCGCGGGCATCGTGAACTTCGTCGTCCTGACGGCGGCCCTGTCCTCCTGCAACTCCGGCATGTACTCCACCGGCCGCATGCTGCGCACCCTGGCGGACAACGGCGAGGCCCCCAGGATCTTCAACAAGCTGTCCTCCACCAAGACGCCCGCGCTCGGCATCACCGTCTCCATGCTCTTCATGGGCATCGGCGTGATCCTGAACTACATCGTCCCCGAGAAGGCCTTCGGCTACGTCACCTCGGTGGCCACCGCGGCCGGCATCTGGACCTGGCTGATGATCCTGGTCAGCCACATCCTGTACCGCCGCGCGGTCGACGCCGGGCGCCTGCCCGCCTCGTCCTTCCCGGCCCCGGGCGGCTCGAAGCTCAGCTGGGTCGCGGTCGTGTTCCTGCTCTTCGTCACCTGCCTCATCGCGTACGACGCCGACTCCCGCGTCTGCCTCTACGTGATGGCCGGCTGGGCGGCGGCACTGGGCATCGGCTGGGCCGTGCTGAAGTCGCGGAACCCTGAGGTCACGGAGCGCCGCGACCCGGAGTTCGAGAAGATCGGCTGACGCTCCTCACGCAGAGCATGCCGGGCTCGTGGCCCAGCATGTGGGCCGCCCCGTACCACCCCTCGGTACAGGGAGGCCCTTCTGCTTATCCTGACGACCATGCTGACCATCACCCAGGCCCTCGTCGACCAGATCGTCACGCACGCGCGCCAGGACCACCCCGACGAGGCGTGCGGCGTGGTCGCCGGCCCGGAGGGCACCGGCCGCCCCGAGCGGTTCATCCCGATGCTCAACGCCGCGCGCTCGCCCACGTTCTACGAGTTCGACTCCGGCGACCTCCTCAAGCTCTACCGCGAGCTGGACGACCGCGACGAGGAACCGGTCGTCATCTACCACTCCCACACGGCCACCGAGGCGTACCCCTCCCGAACCGACATCTCGTACGCGAACGAGCCCGGCGCGCACTACGTCCTGGTCTCCACGGCGGACGCCGACGACGCCGGACCCTTCCAGTTCCGCTCGTTCAGGATCCTGGAGGGCGAGGTGACGGAGGAGGAGGTCACGATCGTGGAGGCGTACTGATCCCGTATTTCGGTCAGAATTCATCCAGTATCTGAGATCACATTCCAGGACCCGGACCGGGAATCGATACGATGACCCCATGGTTTCCCACGACGTGAGCGACAAGACCCCGGGCATGCTGCTCGTGGCACGGTTGCACGTCGACCTGTGCAGGCTGCAGAGCGCCATCTGTACGCGCTGAACCCTGCCGCCGTACGGCCGTGAGCCGCGGCGTCCCACAACGCTCACCTGCTGTTCCGCGCCGCCGCGCGCCCACCGACTGACTGACTCACTCCCGACAGGAGCCCACAGCCATGGCCATCGAGGTCCGCATCCCCACCATCCTCCGCACCTACACCGACGGGCAGAAGGCCGTCGAGGGCGGCGGGGAGACCCTCGCAGCCCTCTTCGCCGACCTGGAGACCCGCCATGCGGGCATCCAGGCCCGCATCGTGGACGGCGGCGAGCTGCGCCGCTTCGTGAACGTCTACCTGAACGACGAGGACGTCCGCTTCCTCGACGGCATCAACACCAAGCTGACCGACGGCGACAACGTCACGATCCTGCCGGCAGTGGCCGGCGGCATGGTCTGACCGGCACAGGGCTCTGATCGCTGATGCGTTACGACTCCCCGCTGGCCGCGGTGGGCAACACCCCTCTGGTGCGCCTGCCGCGGCTCTCGCCGTCCGCCGACGTCCGCATCTGGGCGAAGCTGGAGGACCGCAATCCGACCGGCTCGGTCAAGGACCGGCCCGCGCTGCACATGATCGAACAGGCGGAGAAGGACGGCCGGTTGACGCCCGGCTGCACGATTCTGGAGCCCACCTCGGGCAACACCGGCATCTCGCTCGCCATGGCGGCGAAGCTCAAGGGCTACCGCATGGTGTGCGTCATGCCCGAGAACACCTCCCAGGAGCGGCGGGAGCTGCTCGGCATGTGGGGCGCCGAGATCATTCCGTCCCCGGCGGCGGGGGGCTCGAACACGGCGGTGCGGGTGGCCAAGGAGCTGGCCGCCGAGCATCCCGACTGGGTGATGCTCTACCAGTACGGCAACCCTGACAACGCGGGTGCGCACTACGCGACGACGGGTCCGGAGATCCTGGCCGACCTGCCCTCTGTCACCCACTTCGTCGCCGGACTCGGCACCACCGGCACCCTGATGGGCGTGGGCCGCTTCCTCCGCGAGCACAAGCCCGACGTCAAGATCGTCGCGGCCGAGCCGCGGTACGACGACCTCGTGTACGGGCTTCGGAACCTCGACGAGGGTTTCGTGCCCGAGCTGTACGACGCGTCCGTCCTGACGACCCGGTTCTCGGTCGGCTCCGCCGACGCCGTGACTCGCACCCGGGAGCTGTTGCAGCAGGAGGGGATCTTCGCGGGTGTGTCCACGGGGGCCGCGCTGCACGCGGCGATCGGCGTCGGCAACAAGGCCGTGAAGTCGGGCGAGCCCGCCGACATTGTCTTCGTCGTCGCCGACGGCGGTTGGAAGTACCTCTCCACGGGCGTCTACACGGCCGCCACGACGGAAGAGGCCATCGAGACTCTGCAGGGCCAGCTCTGGGCGTAGCCGGTTTCTCGCCCCCGCCGCCCCTACCTTCCCCCACTCTCGGCTTCGCTCGAGCGGGGGGACCCCCATCGTCCCCTGGGGCTCCGCCCCAGACCCCGTGGGGTGCGATTTCGGGTGCGGGCCGGCTGTGGCTGGTCGCGCAGTTCCCCGCGCCCCTGAAAAGCGGGGCTGCGCCCCTTGCTTTTCAGCCCGTCCGGCGTCTGAGGAGCGGGGGTTCGGGGGCGGAGCCCCCGAGTAAGTGACGGGAATGGGCAGGGGCGGCGGGGGCGAGGAAAAC